>JBNMGO010000375.1:0-1876 GCA_050872285.1 Anaerotignum sp. | reverse complement strand
GGCATAGACTAACCCAGAGGGGGGAGCGGTATGTTAAACGGCATCTGGGGATTTTTTCTGATTGGCGGGATTCTGACGGGGGCATTTTTAGGCAGGATGGATCTGGTGACGGGGGCGGTTTTAAGCGGCGGACGCTCCGCGGTGGAGCTTGCGCTTGCCATGGCAGGGGTGATTGCGGTATGGTCAGGCGTGCTGAAAATTGCGGAACGAGGCGGCATGATTGACTGGCTTGCCGAAAAATTGGAGCCGATGATGGATTTTCTCTTTCCTTCTGTGCCGCGCGCGCATGCGGCAAGAAAATATATTGCGACGAACTTTGTGGCGAATTTCTTAGGGCTTGGATGGGCGGCAACGCCTGCGGGACTGATGGCAATGAAGGAGCTGCAAAAGCTGAACCGGGAGGAGAAGGGACTGGCATCGGCGGCGATGTGCATGTTTCTGACGGTGAACATGACCTCCTTACAGCTGGTGACGATGAATATTCTGGCGTACCGCATGGAATACGGCTCGAAAAACCCTGCGGAGATTATCGGGGTGGGGATTGCGGCAACGCTGATTACAACACTGGTCGGGACGCTTGCGGCGAAGGCACTGGAAGGGAGGGGGTAAGCATGGGGATACTGCTGACGATATCCGATTTGCTGATTCCCGTTACGGTGCTTTGCATTGTGGTATTCGGGTGTCTGAAACGGATGGATATTTACGAGGTGTTTCTGGAGGGGGCGAAGGAAGGCTTACAAACGGTTCTGGATATTCTGCCGACGTTAATCGGGCTGATTATGGCGGTTGAGGTGATGCGCGCAGGGGGGCTGTTGGATGTTCTGGTGCGGCTGATTCGCCCGGCGGCGGATGCGGTCGGCTTTCCGGCGGAGCTGGCGCCGCTCAGCATTGTACGGCTGGTTTCTTCTTCTGCGGCAACGGGACTTCTGACAGACCTTTTTGCGAATTACGGTCCCGATTCTTTTCTGGGCAGAACGGCATCTGTGATGATGAGCTGCACGGAAACGGTGTTTTATACCATGAGCCTGTATTTTCTTTCTGTCGGAATTCGGAAAACGCGCTATACCCTGCCCTGCGCGCTTCTGGCAAATCTTGTCGGCGTCTTTGCGGCGGTGTGGCTGGTGCGGCTTGTTTTTTGAGGTTGGATGGGGTATAATCGTAACATATACTTAGGAAGGAAACATTTGTTTTTATCATTTTAGGCAACAAAAGAAACCGAAAAGAGCGGCTGAAAGCGGCGTTTCGGACGGTTCTTTTTGAGAGAGGGAATACTATGAAAAAATGGATGACGATTCTGGCAGGACTGCTTTTGCTGAGCGGCTGCGGCGCAAAGGAGGATACCTTTAGCCTGAGTGCCGCCGAGCAGGAGGTGTATGTGGAATTCATCGACAAGGTGACAGAGGATTTCTATTGGGAATATGACCACAGCAGCTTAAGCTTTGGGGCGGCGGTTGTGCCGGAAAATACAGAGGAAAACGAAAGACTGTTTGACGCTTCCTCCGCCTGCGAATATAACCTGAAGGGCAAGGCAGGACAGGATGCGGTTCTCGCACAGGCGGCGTTATTGCATTACAACGGCGATGCGGCAGGAACGTTGCAGTGCTGGTTTGTGGGCGGCTCTCTGGCAGGGGTGGTCTACAGCGGCGGCTATGACAACGGCTATTACAGCCTGAAGGAGCGCAACCCGTTTCTGGCGGATGGCGGCTTTCGGGCGTATGAAAACTGGACAGGGATGCCGACTTCGTTCCGCGAGGGCAGAGGGGAATTTTCCGCAGAGGGGATTTATTCTGTCGGGCAGGATGCGAAGGGACGGCGGCTGGCGGTTTCCATCCGCAACGGCAAGGCGGAGGTTTACCGCTATGCCAACGGGCTGAGC
>JBNMGO010000116.1:0-5022 GCA_050872285.1 Anaerotignum sp. | reverse complement strand
GCACCCCAGAAGAATCACGCCCTCTGCTCTGCTGATGATGTTGTTCTGCAAGCCCATCACCGCCAGCAGAACCGTCATGCCGATGACCATCGGAATTTCATAATGAATCGTTGTTTTCTGCACCGCAATCCGACGCACCACCGCCGTCAGCCCCAGAATCACCAGAATATTCATAATATTGCTGCCCAGCACATTCCCTATCGTGATTTCCGCACTGCCGCGCAGCGCCGCAGAAATACTGACCGCCGCTTCGGGCATGCTCGTCCCCATGGCTACAATCGTCAGCCCAATCACAATCTGCGGAATTCCGAATTTATTTGCAATCCCCGCGGAGCCTTCCACAAACCAGTCCGCTCCCTTTACCAACAGCACAAAGCCAACCACCAAAGCCACAAGGGCAAATCCTATCTGCATCACACGCACTCTCTCCTCTTTTTTCCTGACGTAAAATATATTGTCTCATTATACCCCTATGCCTCGGAAAAATCTACTCTCCTTCCCGATTTTCGGGCAAAAAAATCTCCCTCGGAGATTTCCGAAGGAGATGAATTTTTTTATTCTGCATCATCCAGCAGATTCCGCATATCCTGCAGGCTGATAACCAATGTAGAAATATTATGCAGCAATGCAGAAGTTGCAGGCATAAATACGCCGGCTACGCCAAACGCAATCAGCCCTGCATTGATGCCGACAATCACACGATAATTTCTGTGAATTCTCTTCATCAGAAGGTTGCTGAGCTGTTTCAGCTTCACCAGTTCATGCAGATCGTCCGCCGCAATGGTGATATCTGCGATTTCACGCGCAATTTCCGCGCCGTCACTGATGGCAATACCGACATTCGCCGCAGACAGTGCAGGGGAATCGTTGATGCCGTCACCAATCATGATAACCTTGTTGCCCTTTTCTGTTTCCCTGCGTACAAATTCCGCCTTATCCTCCGGCAGAACCTCAGAGAAGTATTCCGTAATGCCGACCTTTTTCGCAATCGCTGCCGCGGTGTGTTCGTTATCACCCGTCATCATTACGATTCTTTCCAGACCAAGTGCTCTCAGGCTGCTGATCACCTCTGCCGCCTCTGCGCGCAGGGGGTCTTCAATGCAGATGACTGCCGCCAGCTTGCCGTCGATTGCCAGATACAGGTGAGAATATTCCTTCGGCAGTGCATCGAATTTTTCCTGTTCCGCAGGGTCAATCGTGCATGCCTCATCCTCAAATACAAAGTGATAGCTGCCGATAACAACCTTCTGCCCTTCTACGGAAGAAGCAATGCCGTGTGCAACAATATATTCCACCTTGGAATGGGTTTCTTCATGTTCCAGACCTTTTTCTGCCGCCGCAGAAACAACCGCCTTTGCCATGGAATGAGGGAAATGCTCTTCCAGACAAGCCGCCAGACACAGCAATTCGTCTTCGTTTCTGTCGCAGAAGGTATAAACCTTGCGCACCGCAGGCTTTGCCTTTGTCAGTGTGCCTGTTTTATTGAATACGATGGTATTTGCTTCCGCAACTGCTTCCAGATATTTGCCGCCCTTTACGGTGATGTGGTAAGAGCCGGCTTCACGGATGGCAGAAAGCACGGAAATGGGCATGGAAAGCTTCAATGCACAGGAGAAGTCAACCATCAGCACCGCCAGTGCCTTTGTCACGTTTCTCGTCAGCGCATAAACCAGATCTGTCCCCAGCAGGGTGTAAGGCACCAGTCTGTCTGCCAGATGCTCTGCTCTGCTTTCTACTGCGGATTTCAGCTTTTCGGAATCCTCAATCATGGTTACGATTTTTTCAAAACGTGTGGAGCCGCTCATTTCTCTGACCTGCAGAACAATTTCGCCTTCCTCCACAACCGTACCTGCGTATACATAGGTACCGGTTTCTTTTCTGACGGGCAGAGATTCGCCTGTCATGGATGCCTGGTTAACCATTGCTTCACCCTGACGGATAACCCCGTCGAAGGGGATGACATTCCCCATGCGGACAACAACGCTGTCGCCGATTTCAACATCCTTCGTGGAAACCAGAATTTCCTGCCCATCCTGTAACAGCCATACCTTGCTGACATTCAGAGACATGCTTCTTGCCAGGTCATCAACGGACTTCTTATGCGTCCATTCTTCCAATGTTTCGCCAATGCCCAGCAGATACATTACAGATGCCGCTGTGTTCATTTCGCCGCGGAATACGGAAACGCCGATGGCAACCGCATCCAGAACGCTGACTTCAATCTTGCGCTGCAGCAGGCAATGCGCCCCACGGTACAGATATTTTACGGATTTCACAGCCGTAATTGCCGCACGAACGGGATAAGGCAGGAACAGCTTCTTCCCGAAATGCACCACCGTCTGCCCAATCAGCTTGCTCTGGTATTCCGCATTCATCTCTCTGGAAGAATGTCCGGAAATTGCCGCAGGCAGCTCCACCTTGTCATAGCAGAACCGCTTCAATGCAGTAATGATGTCTGCGCGTTCCGCAGTATATGTAACAACAGCATCACAGGTTTTTTCGTATACCTTAACCTGTACCACGCCGGACAGCCCTTCCAGGTAATACTGCAGTGTATCCGCCTCCGTAAAGGTCATTCTGTTCTGCAGCATGTGCACACGAAGTCTGCCCTTCATTTCATGCTTAATTTGAAATCTCATGTTTACACCTCCAAAGAAAAACGGAGCCATAGGCTCCGTTCAGAACTCTCGTTCCTTATGCTTCTGTTGCTTCTGTTGTTTCTTCAGCTTCTTCTGCTTCTTCTACGGAGTTCTCCTTTTCATAACGTTCTTCGTTAATCTGCTTTGCTTCAGCCAGAATATCTTCTGCGTTTTCCTGTACAACATTTGTTGTCTTCATCACGCAGTCCTTTGCACGCAGCACTGCAGCTGTACCCTGTGTGTAAACCTTCTTTGCATCCTTGCTGCCCAGAATCTTCAGACCTGCTGTACCGAACAGCATACCGCCTGCGAAAATAGCAACCTTATCCAACTTAATATTTTTTACGCAATTCAGACATTTTTCAAACATCTTAAAAATCCTCCTTTATATTCTGTTATTTTTTCTTGTAACCGGTGAGCATGGTCATGAAGAAACAAAATACACAAAGCCAAGCCCATGTTTTATGATTTTTCATGTGACACCTCCTCATCTGTTGTTTTCTGTCTAATCATAGCACTTTTTGGCTAAATTAGCCAAGCATAACATTCAAAAACGAGACTTTTTTTCAAATTGCGTCTGTTTTATAGACATTTTTCACAGAAAGCACCCGTTCATCCTTCAGATACCCGCAGTCCCGCAGACCCGTCTGCAACACTCTGTTCCATTCTGCCGCATCCAAATGCAGCTTGCCGCCATCCTCCAGCGTCACCGTTACGGCTCTTGCGTCCGCCGGCTCCGTCAGTTCCGAAAATTTATAGAGATTTCTGCGGTTGATTGCGCCGATTTCCTCCAGCATGTTCAGCGTGCGGTATACTGTTGCTGTCCCGATTTTCTTGTTGATTTTCGAAGTTTTATATAAGATTTCCTTGCAGCTGCCGCAATCGTTTTCCAGAATAATATCAATCACCGCAATGCGCTGCTTTGTGATTCGATAGCCGCCTTCTTTCAGCTTTCGCAAAATCATCTCTCGCTGCATGCGAATACGAAAATTTTCAAAATCTATTGGCGCTTCATTATTGATTTTTGTAAGCTGTCTCATTCCTTGCGCCCCCAATCTTCATAGGTGTCAGTAAAACTGATTTCGTGATTAGTATAGACTAACATAAGTTAGTTGTCAATAACTATATGGCATATCTGCCCGAAAAATGCAGTTTTTACAAATAAAAATGTGGCGGGAATCTCCCGTCACACTTTTATGTTTTTCTATCATACTATGTAGAAAAAGAAATGTCTTATTTTTTTACGTTTCTGTCCTTTACATCCACCAGCGTATACCCCGTCGGTCGCAGAATCATTTTGAACTGGTCATCGGTATATTCCTTTTTCATCCGCACAAAAGCAGAATTTGTTTTCAAATCCGCCACAGCCCAGATGTCCCCCTGCTCATTCAAGGCGTTTTCCACATACCGCACGCAGTTTTCGCAGGTCATGCCCTTAATATCCAGAACGGCAGTGTAGGGATAATCATCAGGGTTCTTATCTTCCACCTCAACCCTTCTGCCCTCTCCGCTGTCTGCAGAGCCACAGCAGCCGTATTTCATACTCATTTTATACTTTTTCACTGTAAATATCGCAATCACAATAATCACAACCGCCACAATAATGTTAAACAACATAAAAATCCCTCTCTTTCTCTTTTGTTTTTCCACATACAAAAAGATGGACAAAATATCCATCCTTCGTATGTAAAAAGATTTTTTTGATGTGTTTTCCGATTGGCTCGATCGGATGAGTGATAATTCTTACTGTTAGCTTTGACTAACTTATGGACTTATTGTAGCATTGTTTTTCCTACCTGTCAACCGGTTTTTGCATTCTTTTTTGATTTATTTCTATCAATAAGCGCATAAAAAAACATCCGCAGGAATTTTCCTGCGGATGTTAAGGATTCTTAGGATTTCAGAAGATTACTTCAGTGTTACTTTAGCGCCAACTTCTTCCAGTTTAGCCTTGATTGCTTCTGCATCTTCTTTGGAAGCCTGTTCTTTCAGAACCTTGGGAGCGTTGTCTACAGCTTCTTTTGCTTCTTTCAGACCCAGACCTGTTACTTCACGAACAACCTTGATTACTTTGATCTTTTCGGAACCAACTTCTGTCAGTTCAACGTCAAATTCTGTCTTTTCAGCTGCTGCATCGCCTGCTGCGGGGCCAGCTACTACTGCTACGCCTGCTGCTGCGGATACGCCGAATTCTTCTTCTGCTGCTTTTACCAGATCATTCAGTTCCAGTACTGTCAGTTCTTTTACTGCTGCGATGATTTCTTCGATTGTCAGTTTTGCCATTGTAAAGCACCTCCGATAATATTTATGGTTTATTTTTTCAAGTTTTCTGTGTTTTGCAAATCGCTGTGCCTATGCACATCTTCTTTGCTTATGCGGTTTT
>JBNMGO010000318.1:0-2273 GCA_050872285.1 Anaerotignum sp. | reverse complement strand
CGATAGGCATCCCCCGTATGCTCCATCACAATGCAGAACAGCACACTCAGCACCGCGCAGAGTACGCCAAGCACCGCCGCGCGAAAGCAGTTTTCCAAGCCGACTGTCGCAGGAATCTCCGCAATGGAAAAGGCAGTCGGCGCAATCCCGACAGCCTGCGAAAGCCCTGCCGCAACAAGTGCCGAAATGATGCACGGCACAATGGCGGAATAGTGCATGACGCCAACGGTGATAACCTCCATCGCAAAGATAACAGAGGTCAGCGGTGTGCCGAACAGAGCCGCAAAGCCTGCCGCCATGCCGCACATCGTCATGATGCGCTCCTCCCGTTCATTCAGCTGAAACATCCGCCCGAAGCTGGAAGCAATGCTGCCGCCAAGCTGCAAAGCCGCGCCCTCTCTGCCGGCAGAGCCGCCGAACAGATGCGTCACAACCGTGCTGAAAAAAATCAGCGGCGCGGTTTTTAACGTCACCGCTTCATTCGAGCGCACCGCAACCAGAATAAAATTCGTCCCTCTGTCCTTCTCCATCCCCGCCAGGCGGTAGGCAAGCACAATCGCAAGCCCGCCGAGAGGCAGAAGCCAGAGCAGCATCGGGTGCGCGGTGCGGAATTTTGTCGCCCATTCCAGAGAAAGGTGGAACGCAATCCCCACCAGCCCGATGACAAAGCCGATGCAGATGCCGCCGCAGCCCCACATCACGAAATGCGCAAAATTGTTTTCGCTCACATCAAAATGCTTCTGATATTTTTTATAAAACGCCTTTATCACAGCGGATCCCCCTCATTTTCTTCCTCTTCCTCGTCCTCCTCCCATAAGGGAATGCTGACGATTGCCTTGAATAAATCACCATCCACCTGAATCCCGAAGGTGCCGCCCTGAATTTCCGCAAGGCTCTGCGTGATGGAAAGTCCCAGACCGCTCCCCTCCGTCGTACGGGAGGCATCCCCGCGCACAAAACGCTCCGTCAGTCTGGTTTCGTCAAAATCAATCGGCGTTGCGGAAATATTTTTCATAATCAGCACGCCGTAGCCGTCCATTTTGAAAATATCCACATAAATACGGGAATTTCGCATGGCGTATTTGATGACGTTGGACAGCAGATTTTCCAGAATCCGCCACATGTGTCCGCCGTCCGCATCAATAAAGACCGGTTCGTCACAGCTGAGCTTGAACGTCAGCCCTGCCGCGTTTGTTTTATCCTCCATCTCGCCCATCGCCTGCAAGGTCAGCTGCTTATAATCCACGCGCATTTTCGCAACGGTCAGACTGCCGCTGGAAGCCTTGCTTGCTTCAATCAAATCCTCAATCAGGTGCTTCAATCGGTAGGATTTTTCATACAGCACCTCGATAAAGCCCTTCGCGCGCTCGTTTTCCAGATTTTCATGCTTGAGCAGCTCCACATAGGAAATGATGGAGGTGAGCGGTGTTTTCAAATCGTGCGAAACATTCGTAATCAGCTCCGCCTTCATGCGCTCGCCCTTGACCGCATCATCCACGGCATTTTTGAAGCCCTCCTGAATATTCGCCACATCCTCCGCGAAATTCAGGAACGAAGGCGAAATCTTATTCAAATCTAATTGATAGGAAAAATTCCCCTTTGCGCTTTCCTTCACGGAAATCATAATCTCCTTCAGGGAACGCAGTGCGCGCACAAACCAGTACATGCAAAGCCCGTTGAAGAATACAAGTCCTGCGCCTGCCAGAACCGCCAGCTCCGCATAGCCGTAATACGGTACCATCACCATTACGCCCATGATAACGCAGTTGCCCAGCGCATAGCAGAGCATGACAATCACCATCCAGCCGCGGAAGGTGCTGCCTGTGAAAAGCTCACTCATTCTGCGGATGGAAACGGAAATCCATGTGTTGCGGAAAAAGCTTTTATTTTTCAGCTGCCTTGCAACAGAAAGCAGATAATTCAGCAAAATGGCAATCGTCACCAGATACAGCACGCCCAGAATCGTTGCGAAAACATAGTTCCAGAACAGCACCGTCCCCTGCCTTATGGTATCAATCAGGGTATGCGCCGCGAAGCCTGCGATACAGCCCAGAAGTGCCACCAGCAGGAAATGCACCTCGTTATACAGACGGTCGACCACGCCAAGCTGAATTTTGCCGTGTTTCTCGGTCTGCCCCGTCACGCACACCAGATAGCCAACGGAAAGCAGTACCCCCAGCAGGGAAACCGCCGAAACCCCAAAAAGAACAGGGATGCTCTTTTTCTCAAAGCCAAAGCCCTGCCACAGGTCATAAAATTCATCTCCCGGCAAT
>JBNMGO010000073.1:0-6386 GCA_050872285.1 Anaerotignum sp. | reverse complement strand
TTACTCATAATGTTACAATAACAAATCCGGATGCAATGTTGCCAGCGGAAGCATGGGATAGTGCAGGAATGGCATTGACATTTGGGTTTATTCCACTTTCGATTGCAAATATTCTCTGTTTTGTAGTTGTACAAACAAAGCAGAAGTTTGTGTCTTTTTTGTATTTTATTCCGAGCGTAGTGTGCTTAATTACTGTGTTGAGTTATTGGATACAGGCGTTGGGATAATATCATCAACTTCTAAGTTATGGAGGAATATATGATGACAAAAATTTTATTGACGATTATGCTGGTTCTTTATATTGCTTTGCTGATTATACAATATAAGAAGAAGAGCAATTTGAAAATTGAAGGGAGCGTGCAGGTTGTGCAGGGGATACTGTGGTCTCTCATTGCGGTTGACAACTGGGCGGAACGTTCCATTGGAATGAGAATTGCTTATATAATCATCATTCTTATGTCGTTTATCGTTGGGATAAAGGCACTTTATAAATGCAGGTAATCATTCTTTGTTCAGTCAGAGAAATGAAAGAAAGGGCGTAAAAACGCAAAGAAGAAACGATTGGAGAAGATGGGCAATGGAAAAGACGGCACATTTTGTGGAAAGGAGAAAATGCAGATGAGTGTATATTATAGTATCGGTAGTATTTTGCTGGGGTTAGCGGCATGGGGGATTCCGTATGCGGCACGAGGGAAGGTCAGAAGCTTCGGCGGCTTGAGTAAATATGTATTTTTAAGCTTTTGCTGTTGTGTGGCGGCACTTTTCCTGCAGTTTCTGGAGATTCGCTACCGTGTGCAGATTGGGGATTTCGCAGGGCTGATGGATACCATCGGGGCGATTGTGGTTGCGGCAGTTGTGCTGATTATGGGTACCTTTGGTATGAATGGCGTGGTATATTTATACGTGCGTGAGAAATTTGAAGCAGTGAGATGAGAAAGGCAGATTGAGCAGCGCTTTGCACGGATTGGGCGCAGGTGCGCCTGAAATGGAACGGTTGGACAACATTAGTTTTTCGCCCGTTTGGAACTTTTGCGGCGCAACACAGGCGTTCCTTCCTTACTTTTTATGCTAAAAAGTAACAAAAACTTGGAACCCGTTTCGTAATGGGTTCCAAACCTCCGCAGACGAGGAAAGGGACACAAGGTTTCCCTTTCCAAACCCTTCCCCACAGGTCGGAAACGACAGGGAGAAAGGCGGCGCAGGTGCGCCTGAAAATATGGAAAAATCGGGATTTGCGGAACCATAAATTTGGGTATATGAGGAGAGGTGAATTAGAAGATGTCTGATCCGATGAGCAGTATGGTTCCAATCATGTTTATTATTGTGATTGGTATTATTATTTTTTCTTTGGGACAGGGAATTGTTACGTGGAATAAGAATAATCAGTCACCTAGATTAACTGTGTCAGCTGTTATTGTTGCGAAGAGAAAAAATATTACACATCATCAACATGCAAATGCAGGCGATGCGAGTGGGGCACACGGATTCTATACTACAACAAACACAACATATTATGTGACATTTCAGACGGAAAGCGGAGACAGAATGGAGTTTCGGGTGTCAGGAACAGAGTATGGAATGCTTGCAGAAGGCGATACAGGAAAATTGACCTTTCAAGGAACGAGATATTTAGCGTTTGAACGGTAACTTGGGATTTTTGAAAGAGGTGTTCGGATGAAAGCAAAGCGTATTATTTTATGTGCGGCAATCGTTTTTCTGGCAGGGATTTTGATTTATTCTGCCATGCAGAAAAAGCATACCTTTACCCTTTCAAACGGGGAAGGCAGTGTGAAGGCAGAACAGATACAGCCGCTTTTTGGAACAGTAAAGGTAAGCGGTGATAAAGACACAGATGTGGTCTTTACCGATGTTGAAACGGGAGAACAATATACCATCGGGTATATTACGCATGGTGTGACAGAAAAAATCAACCTTGAAATGGGAAAATGGTATAGAGTGGAAGGCGGTGGCAATCTTACGGTAAAACCGGTCAATGTTCGGGTGGAATAAATTTGATTTATCTGATGGTTGAAACATAATGAAATAATCAATAAAAGCGGTTTCCGATGGAAACCGCTTGATTTTTTGGCTATTTTTTACGGGGGTAGGGTTTGGATATGTCTGTCAGCTCCAAAAGATAATCGATACTGGTATCAAAGAAAAGAGCAAGCTTTTTCAAGGTGTTTAAGGGAATGTTGATTTTGCCCAATTCATAGTCGGAATAGGTTGTCTGTGCAACATTCAGAATTTCTGCCATTTTCTTTTGTGAAATGTCTTTATCTTCCCTGAAATCCTTTAATCTTTGCAGCATATCCTCACCTCGTTTCAAGCTATGTCTTTATAAAAATAGAAATATAGTATTTGTGATAGGAATAAAAGCGGTTTCCGATGGAAACCGCTTTTTTATAGAGTTTGATTCCACCCTTTACAAAGGGTGGCGGGAGGCGAGGGCAGAGCCTTCGCAATTATTTATTTATTCTTCAGATACTCATCAATCGCGGCGGCAGCCTTTTTGCCTGCGCCCATGGCGAGGATAACGGTTGCTGCGCCTGTTACGGCATCACCGCCGGCATAAACGCCCTCTCTGGTGGTCTGGTTTGTTTCCTCATTGACAACCAGACAGCCCTTACGATTCGTTTCCAGACCCTTTGTGGTGCTGCGAATCAAGGGGTTGGGGGAGGTACCCAGGGACATGATAACCGTATCTACATCCAGTACATAATTAGAACCTTCGATGGGGATGGGGCTTCTTCTGCCGCTGGCATCGGGTTCGCCCAGTTCCATTTTCAGGCATTCAATACCGCAGACCTGACCATTGCCGTCATTGAGAATCTGTACGGGGTTTTCGAGCAGGTGGAATTCGATGCCTTCCTCTTTGGCATGATGCACTTCTTCCAGACGGGCAGGCATTTCCTTTTCGGAACGGCGGTATACCACATAAACGTGTTCCGCGCCCATACGCTTTGCGCATCTTGCCGCGTCCATGGCAACGTTGCCGCCGCCGACAACGGCAACTGCCTTGCTGTTGCGGATGGGGGTATCGTAATCAGGCAGATATGCCTTCATCAGGTTGATTCTTGTCAGATATTCATTTGCGGAATATACACCGACGAGTGCTTCACCGGGGATACCCATGAAGGAGGGCAGCCCTGCACCTGTGCCGACGAATACGGCATCAAAGCCCATATCGTTGATGATTTCATCGATGGAAAGGACTTTACCGATGACCATATTTGTCATGATTTTTACGCCCAGCGCGGACAGCTTATCAATTTCCTTCTGCACGATTGCCTTAGGCAGACGGAATTCGGGGATACCGTAAACCAGAACGCCGCCGGCTTTATGGAAGGCTTCAAACATGGTAACTTCGTAGCCCTGCTTTGCCAGATCCCCTGCACAAGCCAGCGCGGAAGGGCCGGAGCCGATGACAGCGACCTTTTTGCCGTTGGAGGCAGGCTTTTCGGGCAGGTCATTGCAGTTTTTCATATACCAATCGGCAACGAAGCGTTCCAGTCTGCCGATGCCGACTGCTTCGCCCTTCATCCCTCTGACGCACTTGGATTCGCACTGGCTTTCCTGCGGACAAACACGACCGCAGACCGCAGGCAGAGCGTTGGTAGAGGTAATCACCTGATAAGCCGCCATGAAGTCGCCCTTTGCAACCTCTGCGATGAATTCGGGGATGCGTACATTAACGGGACAGCCGCTGACACAGGGTTTATGCTTACAATTCAGGCATCTCTGTGCTTCTTCGATTGCCATTTCCTCGGTATAGCCAAGGGAAACCTCTTTAAAGTTTTTATTTCTTACATCAGGTGCCTGTTCGGGCATCTTGATTTTTTCCAGACTCATATTTGCCATGATACCGTTCCTCCTTATTTCATCAGTGCGTCTGCCATTTTTTCCATGCGGCAGATGTGGGTTTCTGTCAGTTCCGCTTCTCTTGCCTTATAAATGGAGTTACGGTTCATCAGCTCATCAAAATCTACTTCATGACCATCGAAATCGGGGCCGTCTACGCAGGCAAACTTAATCTTGCCGCCAACGGTGACACGACAGCCGCCGCACATGCCTGTGCCGTCAATCATGATGGGGTTCAGAGAAACGATGGTCTTGATGCCGAAGGGCTTTGTAGTCAGGCTGACGAATTTCATCATGGGGATGGGCCCGATGGCAATGACAGCGTCATAGTTGTTGCCTGCTTCAATCAGGGCTTTCAGCTTATCGGTAACGAAGCCCTTTTCGCCCTGAGAACCATCATCCGTCATGAGGTAATAATTGGTGGCAACGGCACTCATTTCGTCCTCCAGAATAACGATATCCTTATTGCGGAAGCCTGCGATGACATCAACCTCTACGCCGAGGTTATGCAGTGCCTTTGCCTGCGGATATGCGATGGCACAGCCAACGCCGCCGCCCACAACAGCAACCTTCTTCATGCCGTCATATTCTGTGGCAACGCCCAGAGGGCCGACAAAATCCTGAATGGTGTCACCGATTTCCTTTGCGGCAAGCAGCTTTGTGGAAAGCCCGACCTTCTGGAAAATGATGGTGACGGTGCCTTTTTCTCTGTCATAATCTGCGATGGTAAGGGGAACTCTTTCGCTGAATTCATCCACGCGGAAGATGATAAACTGACCTGCCTGTGCCTTTTTGGCAACGAAGGGCGCTTCAATCTCCAGCAGAGTGACCATGCTGTTGAGCTCTCTTTTATTTACGATACGAAACATGGGTGGTTCCTTCCTTTCTCTCTCTATCGTTTTGGGGTGCCGAAAGGCTTTCCTTTCGGGCATGTTTTTGATAAAATATAGATTGTATCTATCATAACACAAATGGTTTGCGGAAAAAAGACGGAAAAACGCCATTTTTCCCTCAGAATAAATACAAAAGTTTATGAGAAACGAACAATCTCTGGGACGCTTTGCGTCCCTACAGAAAACGGGAGGTCTGGCATGGAAAAAAGAATGGATACTCTGGAAGATCTGGTGCGGATTATCCGCATTTTACGCAGCGAAAACGGCTGTCCTTGGGACAAGGTGCAGACACATGAATCCATCCGCATGGACATGCTCGAGGAGGCATACGAGGCGGCGGACGCGATTGATAAAAAGGATATGAAAAACCTCTGCGAGGAGCTGGGGGATGTGCTGATGCAGGTGGTTTTTCATGCGGAAATTGAGACGGAGCAGGGCGGCTTTACGATTTCGGATGTGATACAGGGCATCTGCGAGAAAATGGTTTACCGCCATCCGCATGTTTTCGGGAACGGCAAGGCGGATACGGCGGAGGAAGTGCTTGTCAACTGGGAGGAGCTGAAAAAGAAGGAGAAACAGCAGGAAACCCAGACAGAGGTGATGCGGAGCGTACCCGATGCGCTGCCTGCACTGATTCGCGCAAGGAAGGTGCAGAAGAAGGCGGCGGAGGTCGGGTTTGACTTTCTGGTGACGGCGGATGCCATGCAGAAGGTATATGAAGAAGTACGGGAATTGGAACAGGCAGTGCAGGAAAATGGGGAGATTGAGGAGGAATTCGGGGATATTTTGTTTGCCCTGGTGAATATCTCCCGTTTTTTGAAAATAAATCCTGAGTTTGCCTTGACAAAAGCCATCAAAAAGTTTATAAATAGATTTGAATATATTGAGAAATCCGCCCTTTTACAGGGCAAGGCTCTTTCCGAGATGTCTTTGGAGGAGATGGATTTACTCTGGGATGAGGCGAAAAACAAGCTAAATCCAATGCAATCATAAATGAACTATTAGGAGGCAAACACAAATGAACAAATCTGATCTGGTTGCGGCAATCGCAGAAAAAGCAGAAATGAGCAAAAAAGACGCAGAAAAAGCACTGAAGGCTTTTGAAGATGTAGTAACAGAAGAACTGACAAACAACGGCAAGGTTCAGCTGGTTGGTTTCGGTACATTCGATGTTGCGGAAAGAGCAGCACGCGAAGGCAGAAACCCTCAGACAGGCGAAGCAATGCCTATTCCTGCATCCAAAGCACCTAGATTCAAAGCAGGTAAGGCTCTGAAGGATGCAATCAATAAATAATTCATTTTTGAATGACGGCCCTTTCTGTGAGGAAAGGGCTTTTCTTATATATGGAGAAAATACGGAAAGGAGAAAAAAGAGATGCGTGTAGATAAATTTCTGAAGGTGTCCCGTATCATTAAAAGACGCACGATTGCAAATGAAGCGTGCGACGCAGGCAGGGTGACGATTAACGGGAAGGTGGTTAAGGCAGGCGCAGAGGTGAAAATCGGGGATGTTATCGAGATTCAGTTCGGCAACAACACCACAAAAATCGAAGTATTGGATTTAAAAGAATCTACAAAGAAAGAAGACGCCGTTAACATGTACAAGTCCCTTTAAAAGATTCTTGGGGCGCC
>JBNMGO010000347.1:0-2011 GCA_050872285.1 Anaerotignum sp. | reverse complement strand
TTATCGCTCGGCGGTTCAGTCACTCTCCCTGAGAGGAGGTGACGCTTATGGTTACATATGCTGAATTGTTTCAATATAGCTTAGTAATCATTGGAGTTATCACCTTATGCTTTTTGCATAAGAACTGATAAGAAAAAGACCGCCTAACAGAAGTTAGACGGTCTACCTAATATACATTTGGGACTGACCGCCCTTCCACAAGCGGTAATCCTTTCTTACTGCTATGATAGCACGCGGACGGGAAAAAATCAATCCGTCAGGTGGTTTTTCTTTCGAAAGATTGACGGAGCGAAAGCCTTGCCATTTTGCGGCAAGAGGTATATAATAAAATTTGCAAGTAAACACAAAGGGGAGCTTGTTTGGCAGGCTGAGAGGAAGGAAAAACCTTCGACCCATAACCTGATTTGGATAATGCCAACGTAGGGACGCTTGAAAAAGACGTGAAAAGGTTGGGAAACTTCCAAATGAGAGGTTTCCCTTTTTGATTGCAGAATAATAAAGAAAACTTTCTGACGGATTCCCGAACGAGGAAGCTGACCCGATGGAGCATCGGGAGGACAGAGGGGGAGCGCCCTGTATCCTGCAGAAAGAACGACAGCGATGGGAAGCCGTGTTCCGACGTGAGAGGAAACCAGCGAGTTTCGACCGATTTTCTGAAAACCCCTTTTAAGGGGGAAGTCTATGTATTTCAGGAAGAACGCTGTCTGTTCTTCCTTGTTGAGAAAGGAGTCTATCAAGATGAAACAATCCGGAACAAGAAAGTTATGCTATGCAGGCATTTTATGCGCGGCGGCAGTGGTCGGCAGTTTCTTTTATATTCCCGTATTCGGGAGCAAATGCGTGCCTGTGCAGCACATGGTAAATATTCTGTGCGCGGTGCTTTTGGGACCGTTTTACGGCTTGGGTGTGGCATTCTGCGCGAGTCTGATTCGGAACCTTCTGGGCATCGGCAGCCTGATGGCATTCCCCGGCAGTATGTTTGGGGCGCTGCTTTGCGGACTGATGTTCTGGAAAACAAAAAACATTCCGCTGACCCTGTTGGCTGAAGTATTCGGTACGGCAATTCTGGGCGGTCTGTGTGCATATCCCGTTGCGATCCTGTTCATGGGGATGCAGGCAGGGCAGATTGCGTTTTATGCCTATGTGATTCCGTTTTTGATTTCCACGGCAGGCGGTGCGATTCTGTCCGGTATCCTGCTGGGTGCATTGCGGAAAACGGGGATTCTGAAAACAGCGGCAGTGAAATAAGGAGGTAAGGAATATGTTGAAGGAAATGCTGGATAACGTGAGAGGAAAATGCCCCCTCATTCATAATATTACAAACTATGTAACCGTAAACGATTGTGCGAATATTCTGCTTGCGTGCGGCGGTTCTCCCATCATGGCGGACGATGCCGAGGAGGCGGAGGAGATTACCTCTATCTGCGGTGGTCTGAATATCAACATCGGGACGCTGAATCAGCGCACCATTCCTGCGATGCACCTTGCAGGCAAAAAGGCAAACGAGCTGGGGCATCCTGTTGTATTAGACCCCGTTGGGGCAGGCGCATCCAAGCTGCGGACGAATACTGCCAAGGCACTTCTGGAGGATATCCATTTTACGGTTCTGCGTGGGAATATCTCTGAAATCAAGACACTGGCTCTGGGAACAGGCGGTGCAAAGGGCGTAGATGCGGATATCGCGGACAAGGTGACAAAGGAAAATCTGCCGCAGACGGTTGCATTTGCAAAGAGATTCGCGCAGGAAACAGGCGCGGTGATTGCGATTACGGGTGCGATTGATATTGTTGCGGACAGCGAAAAGGCATACTGCATTTATAACGGGCATCCCATGATGAGCAGCATTACAGGGACAGGCTGTCAGCTTTCCGCGATGACGGCGGCTTATGTGACGGCGAACCCCGAAACACCCTTGGAGGCAACGGCGGCGGCTGTCTGCGCAATGGGCATCTGCGGCGAAAAGGCACACGCAAGACTGACGGAGCAGGACGGCAATTCCAGCTACCGCAAT
>JBNMGO010000128.1:0-4748 GCA_050872285.1 Anaerotignum sp. | reverse complement strand
TAATTGCTCAGCTTCCATACATTTTTCATACCTCGTCCCCCCATTCTTCCTGCAACAGTTCCGTTACCGTTTGCAATGTCAGTCCGTTTTCCTTTGCCTGTGCGACAAAATCCGCCACCAGCCCCGCGGTCAGCTCTCGCCGCAGCCTTGCGAAAACAGTATCATCCCAATGAATGACGCTGACGGCATGGGGCGGTGTTTCTATGATTTTTTCCTCCTCCATGAGCCGGAACGCCTTCTGTACCGTATTGGGATTGATTTTTAAAATTGCCGCAAGCTCTCTGCGCGAGGGAAGGGATTCGCCCTTTTCCGCCGCTCCTGTGAAAATCTGCCGCTTTACGAAGGAAACAATCTGCACATAGACCGGTTCTGTGGTATTCAATTCCAGCTTTCTGAAATCAAGCACAGGTTTTCCTCCTTTCAACTGTATTACTCGTGTCATACACTTCTTAACTGTATTATAGCCGTAATACACCTGTCCGTCAATCATTTTAAGAAAGTTGTAAGAATTTTGCATAGAAAAAGGACTTGGAGTTTTCACTCCAAGCCCTTTGATTTTTATTTTATTCCACTGTAACGGATTTTGCCAGATTTCTGGGTTTATCCACATCGCAGCCACGTTCTACTGCGATATAATATGCGAACAGCTGCATGGGCAATACATCATAGGAAGCAGTAAAGAGATGATTTACCTTCGGCAGATAAACCACTTCATCGGCTACGTCCTCAATGGCAGTGCAGTCCTCCGCCGCGATTGCCAGCACCTTTGCGCCTCTAGCTTTGACTTCCTTCACGTTGCTGACGGTTTTCTCCAGCAGGCTTTCCTGTGTTGCGATGGCAACCACGAGTGTGCCATCCTCAATCAGGGAAATGGTGCCGTGCTTGAGTTCCCCTGCGGCATAGGCTTCGCTATGGATATAGGAGATTTCCTTCAGCTTCAGAGAAGATTCCATTGCTACCGCGTAGTCCAGACCGCGACCGATGATGAAGGCATTTTCGCATTTTGCGTATTTCTTTGCGATTTCCGCCATTCTTGCATCCACCTTCAGCACCTCTGCTGTTTTTTCGGGCAGATCATGCAGTTCCTTTACTGCCGCGGCATAGGCTTCTTCTGTCATTGTGCCGCGCACCTTTGCGAAATACAGCGCAATCAAATACAGCACAGACATCTGTGTGGTATAGCCCTTTGTGGTTGCAACGGCAATTTCGGGACCTGCCCAGGTATAAATCACATCATCACTTTCTCTGGCAATGGAGCTGCCTACCACATTGACAATCGCAAGCACCTTTACCCCCTGCTTCTTTGCTTCGCGCAATGCCGCAAGGGTATCTGCGGTTTCGCCGCTCTGGCTGATGATGATGCAAAGGTCATTCTTCCCAAGGATGGGGTTTCTGTATCTGAATTCAGATGCGATATCCACCTCAACGGGGATACGGCAGGTTTCTTCGATTACATATCTGCCGACAATCCCTGCGTGCATGGCACTGCCGCAGGCAACGATATGAATCCGTCCGCAGTTTTTAATTTCCTCCTCTGTGAGGGAAACATCCTCCAGATGGATACCGGTTTCGGTTACTCTGGGCTGAATGGTTTTTTTCAGCGCTTCGGGCTGTTCCATGATTTCCTTCATCATGAAGTAATCATAGCCGCCTTTTTCCGCCGCCGCGATATCCCATGTGACATGGTAAACGTCTTTTTTGATTTCCCTGCCATCCATATCATACAGCTTGACGCTGTCATTTTTCAGCACGGCAATTTCATTTGTTTCCAATAAGTAATAATCTCTGGTGTATTCCAGCAAAGCGGGAATATCGGATGCGATATAATTTTCATCCTTCCCCAGACCAACCAACAGAGGGCAGTCCTTTCTGACTGCAACCAGGGTATCCGGGTGGTCGGTACACATAATGCCCAGCGCGTATGCGCCGCGAATTTTTTCCAACAGCTTTCTTGTGGTGGAAACCATATCCCCGTCATACAAATCCTCGAACAGCTGTGCAACGACTTCCGTATCCGTTTCGGATTTGAAAACATAGCCCTTTTCCAGGAGCATATTTTTCAGTTCCAGATAATTTTCGATGATACCGTTGTGTACCACGGAAATTTTGCCGTTCTGGCTATTATGGGGGTGGCTGTTTGTTTCATTGGGCACGCCATGGGTTGCCCAACGGGTATGCCCGATGCCGATATGAGAGGATTTTTTATCATCCTTCTCCACCTTTTCTCTGAGCCCTGCCAGCTTGCCCTTTACCTTGATGGTATGAATCCCATCATGATAAACGGAAATGCCAGCAGAATCATACCCACGATATTCCAACTTGGACAGACCGTTCAGCAATACGGGAACAGCCTGATTTTCACCGATATATCCTACGATTCCGCACATAAATCTCAACCTCCAATATTTTATCCGTTCGTTGCCCTTCTTTTGTCGGGAGCGTTGCCCGCTCCGTTTTGTAAAAAGGCCTGCGTCCCTGAACGAAAGGGCGAGGAGCATCCGCCGAATTTTCGATATCGAAAGCAAAAAATTGCTTTCTGCACTCCTGCCTCGTCAGCCGCCCAATCTGCGGCTCTGGCGCTTAAAAACTTCTACCTTCCTTTCCTTTATACTGACCGATTGGCAGCCTTTGTCGAATTCTGCGTGGTATACACAGTTCGACTTAGTATTATATCATTTTTTCTCCCTGGGGTAAAGTCTTTTTCCTATCTTATGCGGCGCGCGCCTGTCTCTGTGTACGAAAAAAGACAGAATCTTTATAAATTTGAAAGACTTTTGTTATGGAAAATTCAAAAAAATACGTTATACTATAGATACAAAGAATTCCTAAAAAAGGATACTGCCGAAAAGGAGGAATATAAAAATGAAAAAATTACTGGCACTTTTCCTTGCCTGTACGATGGTGCTTGGCTTGGCATCCTGCAAAAAGCAGGAGGAGGAAGAAGAAAAAAACACTCTGACCGCAGAGGAAACCGTAGCAACCATGCAGGATCCCATTGATGCACTGGCACGGTGCATGGTGGAAAATAATCTGGAATATGACCCTGAGGATCCCGAATTTTTCTGGACAGCGTTGTATTATTTCGCAGGCGGCTATGGTCTGAAGCACGAAGGGGTGGTAGAGCTGACGGATACATATCAGCTGAAGGTTCCCTCTTCCGTGATGGAGGAATATGCGATTGCGCTGTTCAGCGACTACAAGAGTCTGCCTGAGCTGCCCGATATCATGCAGGGCAATGTTTCCTATGATGCGGACGAGGATGCGTATCTGCTTTCCGAAGGGGATATCGGCCTTTCCGAAACAAAGCTTGGCGACATTCAGGAAACCAAGGACGGCTATACACTGGTTGCAGAGCTGACCGGCACAGATGACGAAGAGGAATTGATTGCATCCTTTGATATTACGCTGATTCGCAACACCTTTGCGGATGACATTGAAAATCCCCTGTATCTGTGCAGCGTTTCTTCCATGAAGATGACACAGAAAAAGGGCGCAGATGTTTCCGATGACGGCACGGCGACACTGGTACCCGACGAAACCATCACCGCAACCTTCAACGGGCTTTCCGACGCACACACCGCAGAAATGACCTTATCCAAGGGCGATATTCGCGCATTCCAGTTTGATGCGGAATCCGATGCAGGCAAAATCATCAGCGGACTGAACGAAGGCGACGTTGTGACCTTCGGCTATATCGTGGATGACAGCAACGGTTCTTATGTGATTGTAACAGCTGAATAAAAAAATAAGTTGAAAGCGGGGCTTTCAACTTGGAAAAACAGATGAATAAACAGATGAGTTCCAGCGGCTAAACGCCTTGAAACTCACTGTTTTCCTCGTCGGAAATAAATTCCGACTGCGGATTCCACTCAGGAAACCTTTGCGTTTCCCGAACCCTTCGCAAAATAACGAATCCCCCCATTCCAAGTGAATGAGGGGATTTTTTTATTTCGTCCAACCATATTTTTCTGCAATTTTTTCTGCGACAAAAATGCCATCCACTGCGGCAGAGACAATGCCGCCTGCATAGCCTGCGCCCTCGCCGGCAGGGTAAATGCCCTGCTTTCGGAGGCTCATGCCTGTTTGATCACGCAAGATACGGATCGGGGAGGAGCTGCGGCTTTCCACTGCCGTCAGGACTGCATCCGCGCGGTCAAAGCCTTTCAGTTTTCTGCCCATGGCAGGCAGGGCTTCGCGCAGAGCCTCTATCATGAAGGCAGGGAAAATCTCATCCAGACTGCTTTCCTTTACGGCAGGGCGATAGGTCGCTGTAACCTCCGCCTGTTCAGCTTTTTCTTTGCCAAGAAAGCTGCCGACCGTCTGCACAGGTGCGGTATAATTTCCGCCGCCTGCCAGAAATGCCTTTTCTTCCAATTCCCGTTGGAAAAACATGCCTGCCAGAGGGTGGTCGCTCCCGAAATCCTCGGGGAAAATCTGCACGAGTAAGGCGGAATTGGCGTTTTTCCCATCTCGGGCATGCTCACTCATGCCATTGACAGCAAGCCTGCCTTCCTCGGATGCCGCCGCCACCACATAGCCGCCGGGACACATACAGAAGGTATACACGCCGCGGTTTTTCGTTGTGGTATAGGTCAGGCGATAATCCGCCGCCGGCAGAAGGGATGCCGCATCACCATACTGCACGGCATCAATCATACGCTGGGGATGCTCAATCCGCACGCCCATGGCGAAAGGCTTCTGCTCCAATGCAAATTTTTCTTCATATAATAAGGTAAAGGTATCCCTTG
>JBNMGO010000334.1:0-2119 GCA_050872285.1 Anaerotignum sp. | reverse complement strand
GGCTGTTGCCGATATACATGCCCAAGGGCTGTGCCATACTGCTGATGGCCGCCGTTACCTTTCTGCCAACGTGCCTGCCCATTGCCGCCATGATGCCTGCAAGCTTTTCCGCATCTGCGGGATTTTTCATAAATGCGCCGCTGCCGCATTTCACGTCCAGCACGATTGCATCCGCGCCTGCGGCAATTTTCTTCGACATGATGCTTGCCGCAATCAGAGGGATGCTGTCCACCGTTCCCGTTACATCGCGGAGGGCGTAGAGCTTTTTATCCGCAGGGGTGAGGTTATCCGTCTGGCTCATCAGCACAATGCCGCTTTCCTTTGCAAAACGGAGCGCTTCTTCCTCGGTCACATCCACACGAAAGCCGGGGATGGATTCCAATTTATCAATCGTGCCGCCGGAAAAGCCAAGTCCCCGTCCGCTCATCTTCACCACAGGCACACCAACGGATGCAACCAGAGGGGCGAGAATCAGGGTTGTGGTATCCGCAACGCCACCTGTGCTGTGCTTATCCACCTTACAGCCTGCCAGAGCGGAGAGGTCAAACATACCGCCGGAATGTGCCATTTCCATGGTCAGCTGTGCCGTTTCCTCCGTATCCATGCCTTTGAGAAAAATTGCCATCAGCAGTGCGGAAATCTGATAATCGGGCAGAGTACCGTCCGTCACACCCTTTACGAAAAAGGCAATCTCTTCCTTTGTCAGCTTGCCGCCGTCTCTTTTTTTGATGATGCTGTCTACAAAATTCACGCAGGAATCCTCCCTTCGGATTAAACTTTTCTTTTTTCCTATTTTACCATAAAAAGAAAAAAATGACGATAAAATTCCTATCTGGTTTGTATAAAATAAAAAACTGCTCCGAAGTCTCCCTCGAAACAGTCTTTTTTCTCCAAATTCTCTATTTTAGCAGGTTGCACCGCCGACAACATCCAACCCCAGAATTTCTGCTTTTTTCTGCAGCAATTCATCACTCAGGAGGATTTTTTCCGCATTTGCAAAGCCGATGCGGTTGATGGTATCCGCAAAGCGTTCACCGCTTTCCCCTGCAGAACGGAACAGCAGGATTGCCTTTTCCACGGTATCCAGAACCTCATTCTTATCGGTAAAGATTTTATGGAGCATCTGCCCGTGGGCAATCTTCTTGCCCCAACGACCGCCGACATAAACCTTATAACCATCCACGCCCTCATCGTTGCAATGGAAGGGACATTTGCCGACACAGCGACCACAGTGGTTGCACAGCTCGGCATCAATTTCCAGCTTGCCGTCTGCATTTTTCTTCGCCGCATGGATGGGACAAGCCTCCTCCAGCTGGCATTTCTTGCAGGAACGGCAGTCCTCGATATGATACTGCGGCACTCTTGCGCCCACGATACCCAAATCGTTCAGGGTCGGCTTCACGCAGTTATTCGGGCAGCCGCCTGTTGCGATTTTGAATTTATGCGGCAAGGATACCCCACGATAGCCCAGATAGAAACGTGTATGGATTTCATCGCTCAGCGCATAGGCATCATACAGACCATACTGGCAGGTGGTCGCCTTGCAGGAAACGACGGGACGCACCTTACTGCCTGTGCCGCCAACGGACAGACCAACCTTTGCCAGATGCGCGCAGAAGGCATCAATATCGTTATAATCAATCCCGGAAACTTCAACGGTCAGACGGGTGGTCATCATCATGTGTCCATCGCCGTAAAGCTTTGCCGCTTCCGCAATGACATTCGCTTCTTCTGTGGTGATGCGTCCGTTTCTGGTGATGACACGGGCGTTGAATTTATTCGTTCCCTTATGCTGTAAAAAGCCCATGCCCTTCACACGCTTGATCTCCTCAGGACGCAGGGTGCAGCCCGCAATAGGTACTTTGCCTTCCAGCTTATCAATAAATTCTTCCAAAGCTTCTGCGGTCAGCTCCACCGCATCCCGACAGCGTTTGCCCTCTGTTTTATATTTTGCTGCCAAGGGGGCACATTCCGTTGTGCCGAGTGCCAGCTTTTCTTCAAATGCGGCAACAAAATCCGCACAGATTTCCTTCAAATTTTCCTTGCTTCCATATTTACTGCTCAGCACACCGATGGCACCGGAAAGTGCGCCGCAGGTGCCGCCCATACCCATGCCGGT
>JBNMGO010000280.1:0-2581 GCA_050872285.1 Anaerotignum sp. | reverse complement strand
GCATACAGATGCTCCATGGTTGTTTTGGAATGGCGGTCTACATGGATGCCGCCCATGAAGTAATTCTGTGCAGGCACAACGGGCGCAGGCTCTTTTTTAATGTCATAGCCTGCTTCCCGACAGGTTTTGTAGATATTCGGGAAGTGCGTTTCGATATCCTCCGCAGGAACGGGCGCAAAGGAAAGCCATACATGCTTTGTGCCTTCCTTTTCCGTTTCCGCATGGATGGCGGCGGAAACCTTGTCTCTGGGCAGAAGCTCATTGACAAAGCGTTCTCCCTTGCTGTTCAGCAGAATTGCCCCCTCACCGCGGGCAGATTCGGAAATCAGAAAATGTCTGCCGGGCTTTTCGCTGTAAAGGCTTGTGGGGTGAATCTGTACATAGTCCATGTTTTCTAGTTCCACGCCGTATTTTTCCGCCAGACGGAGCGCATCCCCCGTCAGGGAAGGGAAGTTTGTGGAATGTTCATACAGACCGTCGATGCCGCCCGTTGCCAGAATCGTATTTTCCGCATGAATCCGCAGAATATCGCCGTTTGCCGCCTTGGCAACGATGCCGTGGCAGGTGTTTTCTTCCACCAGAAGGTCTTCCATCACGGTATAATCCAGAATGGTTACATTGGAAAGTGCCTGCACATTGCGGAGCAGAGTTTCCGTGATTTCCTTCCCCGTGATGTCCTTATGGAAGCAGATACGGGGCTTGGCATGCGCGCCTTCTCTGGTATATTTTAAACTACCATCCTCTTCCTTGTCAAATCTTACGCCGAGGGCGAGCAGGTCATTGATGACGGCTCTGCTGCTGCGAATCATGATGTCAACACTTTCCTTGCGGTTTTCATAATGCCCTGCCTTCATGGTATCCTCGAAGAAGGAATCGTAATCGGTTTCATCTCTCTGGACGCAGATGCCGCCCTGCGCGAGCATGGAATCGCAGCTGGGTAAATCCTCCTTGCAGATAAGGAGAATATTCTGCTCTCTCGGCAGCTTGAGTGCGGCATATAAGCCGCTGACCCCTGCGCCGACAATGACGGTATTGTATGTAAGTTCTTTTTCCATTTTATGTTCCTCCTTATTTGCTCAGCTCCAGCATGCGTGTCAGGGTGTTGCCTGCCGCTTCTGCCTGTGCGCGGTCTACGGATGCCTGGTTTTCCTCTGTCTGCAAAACATGCAGCACCTTTTCCAGTGTAATCAGCTTCATGTCCTTACAGGTGGGTGTTGTTTTCGGGAAATAGAAGGTTTTATTCGGATTGCGTTTTTTCAGTTCATACAGCACGCCGATTTCCGTACCGATGATGAATTCCTGCTTTTCGCTTTCGGTCGCATGCTTGATGATGCCTGTGGTAGAGCCGATAAAATCCGCCAGCTTTGCCACGCTTTCGGGACATTCGGGATGCACCAGAACCTCAGCATCGGGGTGTGCGTCCTTCAATTCCTGCACCTCGGCAGGGGGTATCTGCTGATGGATGGGACAGTAGCCCTTAACGCGAATGATGTTCTTTTCAGGTACCTGCTCCGCAATATAGCGGCCAAGGTTTTTGTCTGGAATAAAGAGGATGTTCTGATTGGGCAGGTTGCGGATAATCTGTACCGCGTTGGCGGAAGTCACGCTCACGTCAGACCAGGATTTGATTTCCGCTGTGGAATTGATGTAGCAGACAACTGCCAGATCGTCATACGCTTCTCTTGCCACGTCCACCTCTGCCTTTGTTACCATGTGTGCCATGGGGCAGTCCGCGCTTGCATCGGGCATCAGCACCTTCTTTTCGGGGCTTAACAGACAGCCGCTTTCCCCCATGAAGGAAACGCCGCAGTAAACGATGACGGGGTTGGGCAGGGTTGCCGCCGTTTTGCTCAGCGCGAAGGAATCCCCGACATAATCGGCGATTTCCTGAATTTCATCCGCTACATAATAATGCGCCAGAATAACCGCATTCTTCTGTTCCTTTAAGGCTTTGATTTCGTCTTTGATGTTCATATTTTTCCTCGATTCTTTTGCATGTATTTTGTAAATAAGTATTGTAAATAAATTTTTTTGCAGTGAAACTCAGTATAGCACAATTATTTACAAGTGACAAGACAGATGAAAGAAAACTTGTACATTTTTGATTTTTTTCGGTTTTTCTGTTATGCTGAAAGAAAAATCGGAGGAAACACATGAAGCTATACGAAGTAAAAACAAGAGCAGAAACACTGACAGCACAGCTTCTGACCATCTGGGAGGCTTCTGTCCGCGCAACGCATCTTTTTTTATCCGAAGGGGAAATTGCGGCAATCAAGCCGTATGTGCCGCAGGCATTGGCAGGCATCGCGCATCTTCTGATTGCGGAGGAAAACGGTGCGCCGCTTGGCTTTATGGGCATCGAGGACGGCAAGCTGGAAATGCTTTTTCTTGCACCCGATGCAAGAGGAAAGGGCATCGGAAAGACGCTTATTGAAAAGGGCATTGCCGATTACGGTGTGACAGAGGTTGCGGTCAATGAACAGAATCCGCAGGCGAAGGGCTTTTATGAAAAAATGGGCTTTGCCGTCTTTCGGCGGACAGAGCTGGACGAGCAGGGCAACCCGTATCCGCTGTTATACAT
>JBNMGO010000162.1:0-4011 GCA_050872285.1 Anaerotignum sp. | reverse complement strand
TCGGGCAATAAGACCTTCCATTTTCAGGATATTTATTACGGTCTGCAATTACAGCTTCTAGTCTACCTCGATGCGTATCTGAAATATTACAAAAAAACAGGTGCATCCCTCAAGCCGGGTGGTGTCTTCTATTTCCGCATCACAGACCCCACCTTGGCACTTGATGAAGAGCTTTCCGCCGAAGCCATCGAAAAAATCCTCTATGAAAAAATGCGGATGTCGGGGTTGCTTTTGCAGGAGGATGTCCTCATCCAAGGCTTAGACCATAGCCTGCCCGAAAGCCAGTCCTCCGCCATCGTGCCGGTCGGCTATACAAAAAGAGGCGGTCTTTCCGCCTCCTCGAATCTCGCAACCGAGGAGCAGTATACCGCCATTCTTGATTTTGTCACCACGCGCGCACAGGAAATCGGCGATGCCATGAAAGCAGGCATCATTGCCCCTGCCCCCTATCGCGATGGGCAGCGCACCCCCTGCGGCTATTGCAGCTATCGTTCCCTTTGCCGCCATAGCTACGGGGAAGCGCCGAAGTGGCGCAAGCTGAAAAAAATCGATAAGGCAGATTTCTGGGAAAGCATCACTCCCGAACAGCCAACCGAAACCGAATGATCATACAAAAAAGTCCCTCCCACAGGTTTACCCCCATGGGAAGGACTTTCCTTTTTCTATTTTATTCTTCCGAAATGCCATTTTCTTCTGTCTGCATTTCTTCCTGCATTTCCTCTGTTTTCTCTTCCTTTTCCAAAGGCACCAGTTCTCTGTAAAACGCCGCTGCCGCCGCACTCTGATAGGGCGTCAGCCACAGATTCCCAATTCCCAATGTAAAGATGCACAGAAGCTCCCAGCCGATAAAACTGAAATCCAGACAGAACCCCCGCCATTTATTCCCTTTCATCAACTCCTTGGAACGGGTAATGGCAGCATTTACACCCATTTCGGGGTTCTCCGCCAGAATATAGCCTGTCAGGCGATAGCGATACATTGCGATAAAGCCCGGAATAATGAGCAGCAGCGTCCAGCCGAGGATATACAACCCCTGCAATAAGTCTGCCGCAAGCATCTTGCCCCACTGTTTGGAATACCGAAACAGGGTTTCCAACCTGCCTTCCTCGCCGTCAATCAGATCCATATTGAATTTCATATAGCCAACCCCAACAAACGATCCGATAACCAGCCGCACGATTGCAACCAGAGCCGCAACCACGGAAAGATACTGCCATACCGCAAAAGCACTGCCCACACCGATATTGCGCATCATCTCTATCGGATTCAGCCTCTGCCCGAGTACATCCAAAGTTAATTGGAAATTGCCGTCCACAAAGCCAAAATTCACATCAACCGCATTGACTCCGACAGCGCCGCCCAGAATTGCCGCAAGAAAGCCTACCCCAACCGCAAGCTTCCAACGTCCCTTTAACACCGCTCTTGCCTCTGCTCGAAAATCCGCCGCACATTTCATGCTGTGTCCCCCTTTCAAAAGCTGACCTTTTCTTTCAGCATAGCAGAGAACATTCTTCGACACAACAGCACAGCCCGATTCTTAAGAAAATCTTAGAAAATCCGTATAAATATCAAAACTTTTCCCAGTATTTCGGGATATTTTTTTCCGCAACCGCATCCAGATAGGAATCCGCAATCTCGAAAATTTCTTCCTCATCCTTGATTTTCAGAAAAACGCCGTTCTTCTCCGCAACAATGTCCTTGTGCTTGCCCTTGTTTTTCTCAATCCATTCCCGAAATTCCTTTTCCCAGTTATCCACAACCGCCTCGCCCTCCTCGTAGCAAAGCAGTTCATCTCTTACGTCCTCAATCACTTCTTTTATCTTTAATTTCATGCGTTTTTCTCCTTTCAGCCCTCAGGCGGTGTCATGCCGAAATGGGCATAGCCAAGCCTTGTCATCACGCGCCCTCTCGGGGTGCGCTGAATATAACCCAGCTGCAATAAATACGGCTCGTAAACATCCTCTATCGTTTCGGATTCCTCATTGATGGATGCCGCAAGCGTATCCAGACCAACGGGCTTGCCGCCGAATTTTTCAATCATCGTCAGAAGCATTTTTCTGTCCGTCTGATCCAGTCCCACCTTGTCAATATCCAGTAAATCCAGGGCGAATTTCGCCACTTCCTCCGTAATCACCCCGTCATAGCGCACCTGTGCAAAGTCGCGCACCCGCTTGAGCATACGGTTCGCCAGTCGCGGTGTCCCACGGGAGCGGCGCGCAATTTCCTCTGCACCGCGTTCCTCCATCTCCACCTGCAAAACCTCGGCAGAGCGCTTCAGAATGATTTTCAGATTCTCCACGCTGTATGGCTCCAGCCGCTGCACCACGCCGAATCTGTCGCGCAAAGGGGCAGTCAGAAGCCCGATTCTAGTCGTTGCGCCAATCAGCGTAAACCTTGGCAAATCCAGCCGCACCGAGCGCGCCCCCGGCCCCTTGCCAATCATAATATCAATCACAAAATCCTCCATCGCAGGATAAAGAATCTCCTCAATCATGCGGTTCAGCCGATGAATTTCATCAATAAAAAGAATATCTCCTTCATTTAAGCTGTTCAGCACCGCCGCCATGTCCCCCGGGCGTTCAATCGCAGGGCCGGAGGTCGTCTTGATATTTACCCCCATCTCGTTCGCAATGATATTCGAGAGGGTAGTTTTCCCCAGTCCCGGTGGGCCATATAAAAGCACATGGTCAAGTGCCTCTTTTCTCTGCTTCGCCGCCTGTATGAATACACGCATATTCTCTTTTACGCTTTCCTGCCCGATGTAGCTTTCCAACGTAGCAGGGCGCAGCTTTGGCTCCAGTTCGCGGTCTTCCTCCCGTAAGCCTGTCGTCAAAATTCGTCTGTTTTCCAACTAAAACACCTGTCCTCTATCCTCAGTAGGCAACCATGCGCTTGAGCGCCGCCTTCAAAATATCCTCTGTTGTCATGCCCTCTGCCGCAACTGCATTGACCGCCTGCGCCGCCTCGCTGCGGCTGTAGCCCAACGCCGTCATGGCATCAATGGCTTCAAATTTCGCATCGCCGCCGACAAAGCTTTCCGCAATGTCTGCCGCCCCCTCAAAGGAGGAAACCGCGTCCTCTGTTTTGAATTTATCCTTCAAATCCAGAATCACGCGCTGTGCCGTTTTTCTGCCGATGCCCGGTGCCTTGGAAAGCGTTTTCACGTCGTCCGATAAAATTGCCATCACGATTTCAGAAGGCTTCAGCACAGAAAGAAACCCTAACGCCCCCTTCGGGCCTACGCCGCTTACCAACAGCAGCTTTTCAAACATCTCCTGCTCCTCTCGCGCCGCAAAGCCGTAAAGGCTCATGCCGTTCTCCTTCACGCTGACATATGTAAAAATCTGCACAGTTTCGCCCGTCTGCGGCAGCTTTGCCAATGTGGCAGGGGAAACAAAAATGCGGTAGCCGATGCCGCCCGTCTCCACAATAATGTCATTCTCGCCGCGCCGTTCCAATGTGCCTTTGATATAGGAAATCATACTCTCACCAAATTTCTTCAGAATACAAGAGAACATTCGTTTCTCTTTTAGCTTCATTATACCCAAAGCAGAAAGAAAGCGCAAGCCAAACAAAAAACCCCAAATCCATCCGATTCAGGGTCATACCTTATTTTTGCAGTGCTATTGTAATGTAGTCCTCCACCTCTTCATAGGGAACCTCCAGCGCCATGGAAAATTCCCTGTGCAGCAGTTCCTTCGCCAGCTTGCTGTATTCCCGTTCTGTCTTTGCCAGCTTTTTCCCGTTTTCCTCCAGATTTTTCTCCTTGCGGTAAACGGTTTTAATCAGTCTGACCAAATCCTCGCATCGGTGCGTATCCAGACAGTCCTTGTATTTTTCCCCAAGGGCGCGCGCATCCTGCCCGATGACCTCCTCCGCCCGAATTTCAGGAATCTGCTGAATCAGTTCCTCTGCCTCCGCCTTTGTCAGAATCGGGCGCATGAATACCTTCGTATCCAAAGGGGCATAAATTTTTCCGGAGGAAAATACCGGGGCAAGCGTATAATATTC
>JBNMGO010000148.1:0-4223 GCA_050872285.1 Anaerotignum sp. | reverse complement strand
TGGGAGACCTGACCGCCGCGGAACTGACAGAAAAATGCACCGCTTTGCAGGAGGAGCTTTCCCTTGCGGAGAAAAAGGAATCCGACCTTCTGGAAAATTTGCAGCATACCGGAGAGAAAAAGGAACGTTTTCTTGCCCTGCGGACACAGGCAGAGCAGGAAAGCCGGACTGCCGCGCAGACGGAAGAAACGGCGGAAACAGCGTTTTTATCCGTTTTACAGGAAAAGCACTTTGCAAATCAGGCGGACTATGCGGCGTATCTCATAGACCGCACGGCATTGGAACGCGCGGAGGAAGAAAATCGCAGCTTCTTTGTCAATCTGGAAAAGCAGAAGCAGCTGGCGGAAATGTTGGCGGAAGGCTGCGCGAAAAAGGAACGGCAGGATGTTTCTGCCTTGCAGGAGGAACGAAAAACGCTTGCGGCTGCGCGCGCGGCGAAAAAGCAGGCGGCGGAGGAAGCAAGAAAGCAGACCGCCGTTCTGGCAAATCTCCTGCAAAATGCAAAGAAGGAATGGCAGGAGAGGGAACAGGCGGTGCAGGCGTTTCTTCCCATTTCCGAGCTTTCGCGTACCGCCAACGGGGAACTGCCGGGGAAGGAGAAAATCGCCTTTGAGCAGTTCGTGCAGGGGTTCTATTTCCGAAAGATTTTGCAGGCGGCAAATCTGCGCTTGCAGGATATGACCGATGGCAGATATCTTCTGCTGCACGCGGAAAAGGCAACGAACAAACGCTCGCAGGCAGGCTTGGAATTGGAAGTCCTCGACCATTATACGGGCAAAAGCCGCTCGGTGCGCTCGCTTTCGGGCGGAGAGGCGTTCAAGGCTTCGCTTTCTCTGGCACTGGGGCTTTCCGATGTGATTCAGGCGCACGCAGGCGGTGTCCGCGTGGATGCGATGTTCATTGATGAGGGCTTCGGCTCACTGGATGAGCAGTCACGGGAGCAGGCGGTGCAGGTGCTGCAGCGGCTTTCCTATGGCAATCGTCTCGTCGGGATTATTTCCCACGTTTCCGAATTGAAGGAGAGCATTGAGAAGAAAATTATCGTGAAAAAGGGCAGTGCCGGCAGCAGCATTGCATGGCAGGAATAAAAAATGAAATAAGGAAATAAAAAAAGACCTCTTTCCTCAAAGCGTGTGAAAACGCCAAGGGGGAAAGAGGTTTTATTTTTATTAGAATAAATTATTCATCCCAGTTATGGTAGGTGTTCTGTACATCATCATCATCGTCGAGCATTTCCAGAAGCTTATTCATCTTCTTGATATCCTCTTCGTTGGTCAGCTCTGTATAGGTCTGGGGAATCATGGTCACCTCGGCACTTGCCATGGGGATGCCTGCTTCTTCCAGAGCCTCACGCACTGCGGAAAAATCATCGGGTGCGGTTGTGATTTCATAGCTGTCCTCTTCTGCGGCGAAGTCCTCTGCGCCTGCATCCAGAGCAGCCATCATCAGTTCTTCCTCGTCCATATCGACTTCTTCCTTATCAATCACAATCAGACCCTTTTCATCGAACATGAAGGATACACAGCCGCTGTTGCCCATGTTGCCGCCGCCCTTTGTGAACGCGTTTCTGACATTGGCTGCTGCACGGTTTCTGTTATCTGTCAGCACTTCTACAATAACAGCAACGCCATTGGGGCCATAGCCTTCGTAGGTTACGTTTTCGTATTCTACATCTTCGCCGCCGCCGGCTGCTTTTTTGATACTTCTGTCGATGGTATCGTTGGGCATGTTGTTGGCTTTGCATTTTGCGATGACATCGCGCAGCTTGCCGTTTACGGCAGGGTCGGGGCCGCCGGCCTTTACTGCTACCTGAATTTCTCTGCCCAGCATGGTAAAGATTTTACCTTTTTTTGCATCGTTTTTTTCTTTTTTATGTTTGATATTTGCAAACTTAGAATGTCCTGACATTAGGAACCCTCCTCCTTAAAATTTCACCAAAATATTTTATCATTATTTTCCGCATAATTCAAGGAATTTCGTGCAGGAAAGCTGATTTTTCGTTACATTTTGCAAAAATCGTCTTATTCTTGGATTTCTTCCTGTTCATAAGGGAAAACCTCTGTCAGAAAATGCTTGCGGCGCAGGGCATCCTCAATCTCATCCAGAATTTCCTCGCTTTCGGCGGAAACATGGTGAAAATGATACCCCGAGGTGACATTTAAGAGGGGAGTGGATTTGCCGCTTTCCAGATTTTTCAGAAACGCCTGTACATCTCTGCGGTTTTTGATATGCAAAGGAGCGGAAACCTTTCCGTAGATTCTGTGGTTTACCATGACATCCATGACACAGCCGCCTAAATCTACAATGGTTGTCAGCTCTTCTTCTGTTGCCGCGGCATCATGGAACACCTTGAACAGCCGCACCGTATCCGCAGGCTCTTCCAGAAGATAGCCCCTTGCCGTTGCCAGAATGGAATGTCCCTCAGTGCGAAGCAGGGCAATATCCTGCACAATCACCTGACGGCTGACCCCTGTGGCAGAGCCGAGCGCGCCGCCGGAGAGGGGCGTTTTCGATTCCCTCATCAGATTTAAAATTTTCTTACGTCTTTCTGTGCCAGTCATTTCTTCAATCACTCCTGCTTATTCCACTGCGCGCAGATGTTTCAGGCTGATATCCAGAATAGGTGCGGAATGGGTCAGCGCACCGCTGGATACATAATCTACCCCAAGCGCTGTGATGGTTTTGATATTCTCAATGGTCATATTGCCGGAACATTCGGTTTCTGCTCTGCCGTCAATGATGCGGATTGCCTCCGCCATTTCCGCAGGGCTCATGTTATCCAGCATGATGATATCCGCGCCGGCTGCGACCGCTTCTCTTACCATATCCAGTGTTTCCGTTTCGACCTCAATTTTGCGGACGAAGGGGGCATACGCCTTTGCTGCGGCAATGGCTTCCTTTACGCCGCCTGCCGCGCCGATATGGTTATCCTTCAGCATCACGCCGTCGGAAAGATTATAGCGGTGATTCGAGCCGCCGCCGACTGTTACGGCATATTTTTCAAACACTCTCATACAGGGAGTGGTTTTTCTTGTATCTAAAAGTGTGGTTTTTGTGCCTTCCAAAAGCTTCGCAACGGCATTGGTATAGGTTGCAATGCCGCTCATGCGCTGCAAATAGTTGAGGGCGGTGCGTTCTGCGGAAAGCAGAACACGGATATCCCCTGTTACGGTTGCCAGAAGCTGTCCTTTTTTCACAGCATCCCCATCGGCTGCATGAAAGGCAATCTCTGTTTTTTCATCCAGCAGGTGAAACACTCTTGCAAACACCTCCAGACCGGCAATGATGCCGTCCTGCTTGCAGATGAGGTCTACTGTGCCAAGCTGATAGTGCGGCATGACTGCGTTGGTGGAAACATCCTCGCTGTTGATGTCCTCCTCCAGAGCCATGCGGATATATTTATCTGCCACAATTTGCATGGTAATCGGGTTCATTCTAATCCTTCCTTTCCTGCAATGTGCTGTGCTGCTCTTTCTGCGAAAACAAGGCTTTCCAGAAGGCTGTTGCTTGCCAGTCTGTTTTTGCCGTGTACGCCGTTGCAGCTGGTTTCGCCCACAGCATACAGATGCTCCATGGTTGTTTTGGAATGGCGGTCTACATGGATGCCGCCCATGAAATAATGCTGTGCAGGCACAACGGGCGCAGGCTCTTTTTTGATGTCATAGCCTGCTTCCAGACAGGTTTTGTAGATATTCGGGAAGTGCGTTTCGATATCCTCCGCAGGAACAGGCGCAAAGGAAAGCCATACATGCTTCGTGCCTTCCTTTTCCATTTCCGCATGGATGGCGGCGGAAACCTTATCTCTGGGCAGAAGCTCATTGACAAAGCGTTCTCCCTTGCTGTTGAGGAGAATTGCCCCCTCGCCGCGGGCAGATTCGGAAATCAGGAAATGTCTGCCGGGCTTTTCGCTGTAAAGGCTTGTGGGGTGAATCTGCACATAGTCCATGTTTTCCAGTTCCACGCCGTATTTTTCCGCCAGACGGAGCGCATCCCCCGTCAGGGAAGGGAAGTTTGTGGAATGTTCATACAGACCGCCGATGCCGCCCGTTGCCAGAATCGTATTTTCTGCATGAATCCGCAGAATATCGCCGTTTGCCGCCTTGGCAACGATGCCGTGACAGCTGTTTCCTTCGACCAGAAGGTCTTCCATCACGGTATAATCCAGAATGGTTACATTGGAAAGTGCCTGCACATTGCGGAGCAGAGTTTCCGTGATTTCCTTC
>JBNMGO010000230.1:0-3182 GCA_050872285.1 Anaerotignum sp. | reverse complement strand
TCATACAAACACTCCCTTTTCATACGAAACACTTCTTTTCGAGAGGTGCGCTCAGATAAGAAACCTTGAATTCTGAAATGCTGAAAGCTACGGCTACTGCGTCAGTTCCCCTTGACAGCCTAAGTCAAAGGATGCCTGCGGAAAACTTTCTTGTATCCGCAGTCTTTCAGCTATTTCATTTTCTTCATGTTTTCTTATTGAGACCCACCTAAAAGTGTAGCACAAAAAGAGTGCGGAAAACGCAATGTCCGAAAACCTTAGGGCATTTGTAAGAAAATCTTAAGATTCCGAAATGACAGAGAACAGGGCGGATGCAGGCATACATACTTTTCTTTTTCTGAGAAAGAATAGGAAAAAAAGAAAAAGAGGTGGCGAGATGGCTGCGATGGAAAAATATGAGCCGAAATACGAACCCAGATGCAGGATTTTCTTTACGGACGGGCAGAAATTTCGGACAAACCTTCTGGTTTTATTCTTTGATTTGCCATTGAAACGGGAAACGGCAACGAAAGCGGCTCTTCTGGCGGAGGTGCTGCGGCAGGGGGAAGACCCGACAAAGGCGGCAAGGCAGGCGGAGACGTTGTTCGGGGCGCTCTGGGATATTAGCGTGGTGAAAAAAGGAGAGCGGCAGCTGTTGCTGTTTTCTCTGGAAACGCTGAAAAACGTGGAGACAGAGGAAATGCTTGCGTTTTTGCGGGAGCGGCTGTTTGCGCCGATGCAGAACGGCGGCTTTGCGGAGAAGACAGTGGAGCGACAGAAGAAAATTCTGCGGCGGAAATTGGAAAGCCAGAGGGATGATAAGAAGTCATTTGCGCGCAGACGTGCCTTGGAGGAAACTGCACAGGGAACGGCGTTTGCGGTTTCAGGGGACGGCTACGCAGAGGATTTAGAGGAAATCAGCGCAGAGGGACTGTCTGCGTTTTATCGGGAGGTGCTTGAAACGGCAAAGGTGAAGGTCTTTTTCTGCGGAGAGAAAGACGAAGCACTGCTTTCCCTGCGGCAGAATTTTAAAGGAAAAGCGGCGGCAGCGGATAAAACGACGCCCAATCCAAAGGAAAAACCGCATTTTTTGCAGGAGGAGACAGACGCGGCACAGGCAAGGCTCTTGCTTGGATTTCTGGGGGATGTGGAGAACGGCGCAAGAGAGGCGGCATTGCTGCTGTTGAATCAGATGTTGGGTGGCGACCCCGATGCGGTTCTGTTTCAGAAGCTGCGCGAGGAAGAGGGACTTTGCTATGAAATCAAATCGTACCGCTATCCGCTTTCGCCGTATCTTTTTGTGCAGGCAGGGATTCGGGCGGAGGATGCCAAACGCGCAGGCAAGGAGATGCTTACCTGCCTGGAGGAATGGAAGAAAAACGGCATTTCCAAAGAAAAGCTTGCACACGCGAAGGAAAGCCTGAAACGGGAATACACCGCGCTGGCGGACAGCCCTTGGGGGATGGTGGATTTTCTGGCGGAGCAGGCATTGCAGGGGAAGGAGCTTACCACGGAGCGGCTTCTGCGGCAGATTGAAAAAACGGAAGCGGCAGATGTTGTGCGCGCGGCAAGGCATTTGAAGCTGCAAACGGTATATCTTTTGCAGGGAAAGGAGCGGACGCAGGATGCGGATTGAAAAAACGGAGCAGGGCAGGACGAAAAACGGTCTGCGGTATTATCTTTTTCCGAGGGAAGGCTTTGGGGAGCAGATGGCGGCTGTTCTGGTGCAGAGAGGGGCAAACCATTTATTCTGGAAGGGGAAGGACGACGGGGAAATCCGCTTTCCGGAGGGAACGGCGCACTTTATTGAGCATAAGCTGTTTCAGCAGGAATGGGGAGATGCCTTTGCGCGCTTTACGCAGAACGGGGCATCCGCCAATGCTTTTACGGACGGCGACCAGACGGTTTATTACTTTACCTGTCGGGAGAAATTTTTGGAAAATTTAAGGCTTTTGCTGGAATTTGTGCAGGAACCGTATTTCACAGAGGAGGATACGGAACGGGAAAAGGATATCATCGTGAGCGAGATTACGATGTATGAGGATGACCCGATGTGGGTGGTGTATTATCAGATGCTGGAATGTATGTATGGCAAGCATCCCATCCGCAACCGCATTGCAGGGACGGCAGAAACGGTCGCGGAGATTACCGAGCAGACCTTGCAGAAGGCGTATGAATGTTATTACACGACAGACGAGATGGCACTGATTTGTGCAGGGGAGATCCCTCTGGGCGAGGTGCGGCGGATGGCGGAAGGTGTTGCAAAACGGGAAACAGATGCGCGCGTATATTTCCCGACAGAGGATGCCGAAATTACGGAAAAATATCGCGAAAGCGAGATGGGACTTTCTGTGCCGCAGTTTCAGATTGGGTTCAAGCTGCCGCCGATTCCGAAGCAGGATTGGCTGAAGAAACGGCTTGCGGCAGGGTTCTGTCTGGAGCTTCTGGCAGGGGAAAGCAGTGCGTTTTTTCGGAAGGCGTATGAACGGGAATGGCTGGATGAGACGCTCGGTTCTGCGTTTTTCTGCGGCGAAGGATATGCCTTTGCGGCATTTTTGGGCAGCGGCACGCACCCCGAGGAAACGGCGGAATTTCTGGGGAAGGAACTGGAACACCTGCAGCGAGAAGGAGTTTCGCAGGAGGATTTTCAGCGCATTCGCAAAAAGCTGTTGGGGCGGCTCCTGCGGCGGCTGGATACGCCGCAGAATCTCTGCTTCGGGCAGCTTGCGTGGACGAGGATGGACGCAACAGCAATCGACCTTCTGAACGGCATCAAGAGCATGCGGCAGGAGGATGCGGAAAAAATGATGAAGGAAAGCTTTTCCAAAGAGAATATGGTGCTTTCAGTTGTGAGATAAAAAAGATGCCCTCTATACGTCTGTACGGAGGGCATTTTCTGTTGCTTAGCGATTGAGAAAATATACGGAAAAATTCAGAATTGCGGCGAAGAAACACCAGAGAAGATACGGAATCTGGAGATTTGCCGCCGTTTTGCTGACCTTCCGAAACGCCTGTAGCATTTTCAGGATAAGAACAATCAGCAGGAGCAGCCAGAAGAAGGCGAGCAGATACCAATGCAGACCGAAGAAAATGACGCTCCAGAGAAGATTGACGGCAAGCTGTGTGCCATAAAGCTTCAGGGCAGGGGATTTCTTCGGGGAAGGGGAAAGCCAGACCATTGCGGAGCCAATCCCCATCAGAAC
>JBNMGO010000287.1:0-2493 GCA_050872285.1 Anaerotignum sp. | reverse complement strand
GTTCAAGAGTGTCGATTTGCCGCAGCCGTTGTCCCCAATGATACCCACGCGGTCATCCCTGAGGATAATATAGCTGAAATCCTTGATGTATGTTTTCCCGTCATACGCCTTGCAGACATTTCTGAGTTCAATCGTCTTTTTCCCCAGACGGCTGCCCACAGAGGAAAGCTCCACGCTCTGTTTTTCCTCCGGCGCGCGGATTGCGGAAACCTCCTCAAAGCGCTGTAATCTTGCCTTCTGCTTGGTGCTTCTCGCCTGCGCTCCACGGCGTACCCATTCCAGTTCCGTCCGCAGGAAATTCTGCCGTTTGCGCTCTCCTGCGGCAATCAGTTCCTCTCTCTCCGCCTTCATTTCCAGAAATTTGGAATAGTTCGCCTGATAGGAATACAGCTTACCCTTTTCCAGCTCCAATGTGCGGTTCGCCACGCGGTCAAGGAAATAGCGGTCATGCGTCACCATCAGCAACGCCTTGGAATATTTCTCCAAGTGCTTTTCCAGCCAATCGACCGTATCATTATCAATATGGTTCGTCGGTTCGTCCAAAATCAGCAAATCTACGGGCGCAATCAATGCCGCCGCCAGTGCCACGCGCTTTTTCTGTCCGCCCGAAAGCGTTTCCACCGTCTGCCCGAAATCGGAAATCCCAAGCTTCGTGAGAATCGTTTTCGCCTCACTCTCCAGAGACCACGCCTCCGCCTTATCCATTTTTTCCGCAAGCTCCGCCGCACGCTTCACCAGTTTTTCGTCCTCAGGCGTCCCTGCAAGTGCTGCCATCGTTTCCTCATATTCGCGCACCAATGCAAGCTGCGGATTTTCTCCGCGGAACACCTGCTGCAAAACCGTTGTGCCGTCCACAAAAACAGGGCTCTGGGAAAGATAACCAATCCGCATCCCGTTCATGGTAACAATCGTGCCGCTGTCCGCCTGGTCTACCCCTGCAATAATCTTCAACAGGGTAGATTTCCCCGTTCCGTTCACGCCAATCACGCCGATTTTGTCCCCTTCATGAATACTGAAGGAAATATCATCGAAAATAATCCGCGTGCCATAGCTTTTTCTGATATTTTCTGCTGTCAATAAAACCATATTTTCACTCAACTTTCTGATTCCTTCTTCGCCTTTTCCTGCTTGCCCTTCCAGATTAAAAATACCGCCGCGCAGATAATCAAAACACCCGAAAGCAGCTGGCTCACCGCAAAGGGGCCAATCGTCAGCTGGTCTGTCCGCAGGCCCTCAATCCAGACTCTGCCAAGGGCATAGCCCAGAAAATATAACCCCAGCTCCTGCCCGTCAAATTTCTTTTTCGGGCGGAATTTAATCAGAAACAGGAATAGGCTGAGATTCCAGAGCGATTCATATAAAAAGGTCGGATGCACCTGAATATAATCCACGCCACCGTAATTCACAATATGCCGCATCACCTCTGCGGAAATGTCGCTCGTCCGCACCTGGCTCACCTGTAAGCGCATGGCAAGCGGACCATTCGTAAAGCCGCCAAAGGCTTCTCGGTTGAAGAAATTCCCCCAGCGTCCCAGCATCTGCCCAAACGCAAGGCAGGGCGCAGTTGTATCCGCCAGAAGCCAGAAATTGACCTTTTTCTTTTTGCAATAGACGATTGCCGTCGCCACGCCGCCGATAATTCCGCCGTAGATGGCAAGTCCGCCCTCTCTGAGGGCAAATATCTTCTCGGGATGCGCGCTGTAAAAATCCCACGAAAAAATGACATAATACAGCCTTGCACCGATAATGGCAAAAATCAGCGCATAAATGATAAAATCGACATACATGTCAGGGGACTGCCCCGTCCGCTTTGCCTCCTTCATCGCCATCAGAACACCCAGAACAACCGCCAGTCCGATAAAAATCCCGTACCAGTAGACGCTTTTCCCGAATACCGTAAACGCCACGCGGTCTAAGTGTGCAATCTCAATTCCCAGATTGGGAAACCATATTTCAGGCATAAAACTCCCTCTTTTCTCTGTGATTTTTCTGCCGATTTTTCGGCATACCAATATTATTTTATAACAACCACCCCTGAGAATCAACCTTTCTGTTTTCCCTGCCGAAAAATTCACGTCCTCTTTGCATAACGCCCCCTGCGCGCGGCATACTATATTCTGGTGATGCTTATGAAAAAAAGAAAATTCTGGACGTATGTTATTGCAATTCTCATTCCCCTTGCGGTCGGCGGCATCGGGGCGTTTTTTACCATGAAGGGACTGCCGTTTTATAAAACGCAGAAAAAGCCGTGGTTCGCGCCGCCGGAGCTGCTCTTTCCCATCGTCTGGACAATTCTCTATGTTCTGATGGGGATTGGCTCCGCAATGGTCTGGCTTTCCCCTTCCCCGAAGAAATCCCCTGCCTTGAAGCTTTACGGCACACAGCTTGCCGTCAATCTTCTCTGGAGCATCATTTTCTTCGGTCTGCATTGGTATCTGCTCGCCTTCTTCTGGCTGCTTTTGCTAATTGTTCTTATTCTGAAAATGCTACAGG
>JBNMGO010000397.1:0-1672 GCA_050872285.1 Anaerotignum sp. | reverse complement strand
CGTTCTGGAATGTGTGCCTGCAAAGCTGGCAAAATTGATTACAGAAAGCGTTTCCATCCCCACCATTGGCATTGGTGCAGGTGCGGACTGCGATGGACAGGTACTGGTTTATCAGGATATGCTTGCGCTTTTCTCCGATTTCAAGCCGAAATTCGTGAAGCACTTTGCAAACGCAGGCGAAGTAATGAAACAGGGCTTTACGGAATACATCAAAGAGGTCAAGGAAGGTACCTTCCCTGCCGCAGAGCATACCTTTAAAATTGCAGATGACGTTATCAATAAATTGTACTAAGACGGAGGGTAATCATGAAAATCGTAAAAACTATCGCAGAAGTAAGAGCAGCAGTGAAGGCATGGAGAGCAGAAGGACTTTCCGTTGGATTAGTCCCCACGATGGGGTATCTGCATGAGGGGCATAAAAGCCTGATTGACAGAGCCGTAAAGGAAAACGACCGCGTGGTTGTGAGCGACTTTGTAAACCCCACACAGTTCGGGCCTACAGAGGATTTAGCAAGCTACCCCAGAGATTTGGAACGCGATGCCGCACTTTGCGAAAACGCAGGCGCTGCGCTTCTTTTTAACCCCGAACCCTCCGAAATGTACGCAGAGGATGCGTGTACCTTCGTAGATATGAGCGGACTGACAGGCGAACTTTGCGGCAAGAGCAGACCCATTCACTTCCGCGGCGTTTGCACCGTTGTTTCCAAGCTGTTCCATATTGTTGCACCCGACCGCGCGTATTTCGGGCAGAAGGATGCACAGCAGCTTTCCGTTATCCGCCGTATGGTGCGCGATTTGAATTTTGACATTGAAATCATCGGCTGCCCCATCGTGCGTGAAGCGGATGGTCTGGCAAAAAGCTCCAGAAATACATATCTGAATGAAGAAGAACGCAAGGCGGCTCTGGTGCTGAGCCAGGCAGTGAAGCTGGGGCAGAAGCTGGCGGCAGAAGGCGAAACATCCGCAGATGCCATCACAACAGCCATGAAGGAACTGATTGAAAAAGAACCTCTGGCACGGATTGATTATGTGAAGGCGGTGGATGCCGTTTCCGTTGAACCTGTCAGCGAAATGCAGCCGCCCGTATTGGTTGCCATGGCGGTTTATATCGGCAAGACCAGATTGATTGACAACTTTATTTACGAGGGCTGAGGAGAAACGATATGTATTTAAATATGTTAAAAGGAAAAATTCACAGAGCAACCGTTGTGCAGGCGGAGCTGGACTATGTCGGCAGTATCACCGTTGATTCCGATTTGCTGGAAGCCGCAGGGATTCTGGAATACGAAAAGGTGCAGATTGTAGATATCAACAACGGGGAACGCTTTGAAACCTACACCATCGCAGGCGAGGCAGGCAGCGGTATGATTTGCCTGAACGGTGCGGCAGCGCGCTGTGTGCAGAAGGGTGATAAAATCATTCTGATGTGCTATTGCCAGATGACACCCGAGGAAGTGGCAGCAAATCCGCCGAAGGTTGTTTTTGTGGATGAGGAAAATAAAATCAGCCGCGTGACACGATATGAAAAGCATGGACGGCTGGAGGAGATGTAATTCCGATAAGCCGAAAAAAGGTCTGTATCAAAAGATACAGACCTCTTTTTCGTTTCATTTTATTTCCCGAGGGCGGGCAAAGCCGCAAAGCCTTCCTCCGCCTGTGCCACTGTTTTCTG
>JBNMGO010000268.1:0-2716 GCA_050872285.1 Anaerotignum sp. | reverse complement strand
GCAAGCAGTGGATAAAATTAAAAAAGGACTTTGAACTGCTCGATACCCCCGGTATCCTCTGGCCGAAATTTGAGGATCAGCAGGTGGGGCTGAAGCTGGCGTTTACGGGGGCAATCAATGATGATATTCTTGACCCCGAAAATATGGCGATTGCCTTTATCAACCACATGATTTCCAGAAACCCCGACTGCCTGCGGAATCGGTATCAGATTGATTTTGATACGATTGAGGAGCCGCATGTGATTCTGGAGAAAATTGCGGTGGCGCGCGGCTTTAAGAAAAAGGGCGATGAACCGGATTTAGAGCGTGCAGGCAAGATTCTGATGGATGAATACCGCGGCGGCAAGCTTGGCAGACTGACCTTGGAGCTGCCCGAGGATATTGACGTGATGCTGGAGCAGAAGAAGGCAAAGGCGGCAGAAAAGGCGGTTCTGGATAAGGAACGGAAAAAAGCCTACAACAATAGAAATAATAAGAAGAAATAACAAAAAACCATAGGACTGGCGGATACCAGATTCTATGGTTTTCTTTTTTAGAGGATATTTTCTTTCAAAATCTCAACGATATTGCGGATGACCTGCGCAGTAAAGCCCCAGATAGTGTGACCGTTATATTCATAGAAAAGCTGCGTGGTTTTGCCCTTGCTGAAGGGGTAATTTTTGCCGCCTTCGATTTTTTCATAGGGAAAATCGGGGGATTCCATGACCTTCCAGACGGTATCATGCCGTTCCGGTTCGGTTTCCAGAAAATAGCGCAGGGGAACGGTGAAGATTTCCTCGACCTCCTCGGGGTTCGGCGTTGCCCTCTGATAAACTGCATACGGCACATAGCCGATATAGGGCTGAATCATGCCGCGGTAAATCGTGAGCATAAAGTCGCTCTTGCCAAGCAGGCGGATATCCCGACGGGAAATGCCGATTTCCTCCTCGGTTTCCCGGAGGGCGGTTTCCTTGAGGGTTTCGCCCTGCTCCCGATGGCCGCCGGGAAAGCAGACATCCCCCGGCTGATTCACCCCTGCGGCACGCTTATTCAGAATGAAATGCAGTTCTCCGTCTATTTCTGTCAGCAGAGCAAGAACGGCGAAATAACGCAGCTTCCAGATGGGCTTTGCTTCGTGCGCGGAAAAAACAGAGGTGACCTTTTCCAGACAATCTTTGGGTTCCATAGGGTTCAGTCCTTTCTTAATCGGATACGGGTTGCTGCCATGCGGCGGCGGCTATCCTCGATATCGGCGTAATGCTTTCGGGTGGTATTGACATCGGCATGCCCCAGCACATCCGCCACTAAGTAAATATCTCCTGTTTCCTGATAGAGATTCGTGCCGAAGGTACTCCGCAGCTTATGGGGGGTGATTTTTTTAATCGTAACGCCCTGTGCGTATTTTTTGACCATATTCTGTACGGTACGCACACCGATGCGCTTGCCCTGATTTGAAAGAAAGAGGGCATCCTCGTTTTCCGCCTTGGTGGGGGTATTCTGCCGTTCTTCTAAGTAGTCCGCAAGGGTTTCCCGTACCTCCTCGCCGAAATAAAGGAAGACCTCATTGCCGCCCTTACGGGTGACCTTGACGGCATTATTCTGAAAATCCAAGTCTTTGATATTGATGCCGACACATTCGGAAACACGCATGCCTGTGCCGAGCAGGAGCGTCATCATGGCAAGGTCGCGTTTTTTTGTTTTTTCGTGGAAGACCTTCTGACGGTCGGTCAGCTTTTCGCCGCTTTCCACCGCATCCAGAAAGTTTGCCATTTCGTTTACATCCAGACGGACAATGGCTTTTTCATGGATTTTCGGGGTATCGACCAGAGAGGCAGGGTCTGCCTGTATGATTTTTTTCTTATACAGATATTTAAACAGCATCCGCACTGCGGCAAGCTTACGGGATTTCCCTTTTTCCTCGTTGTGCATTTCCTTGCCATAGGCAGGATTTTCATGGTCGGGGCGAATATAATAGGAAAGATATTCCATAAAGCAGTCAATATCCTCCGATGTGACCTCGTTCAGATGCTCCGCGGTTAAATCCTTCGGCTCGATGCCGCCGAGGGTGCGGTGTTCCTCATAGAGATAGCGGAAGAAAATCCGCAGGTCATAGGCATACGCCAGACGGGTTTTGGTAGAGGTGGTCTGGGCGATGCCGCGGAAGAAGGTCTGCGTGAAGGGAGGGAGTTCCTTCTGGATTTCCCGAAGACGCAGGGTTTCCTTATTTTTCAGTTCCTCATGATAATCAGACATCAGGCTCACCTTCCTTATTCCTCGCGATTCCAGCCCTTCAGAGAGGAACGCTTGATGGCACCGAAGACCTTCTCCTGCAAATTATCATACTGCTGAGAAAGCTCTGCCAGAAGCTCCTTGGTTTCCTGCCGTTTGGTATTGCCGTCGGCAAGACAGGGGTTTTTGACGATATCAATGCCTGCCGTTTTTACGAAGCTGCGACATTCCCATTCGGGTACATACATCAGCGGACGGATGGAATAGAGTTTTTTTCTGTCCAGGTAGCTGACGGGAGCGAAGCAGTTCAGACGCCCTTCATAGAACAGGGACATAAAGAAGGTTTCCACAACATCATCCTTATTATGCCCCAGAGCAACCTTGTTGCAGCCGAGCCGTTCAGCCATATCATTCAGCGCGCCCTTCCGCATTTTTGCGCAGAGGGAGCAGGGATTTTTTTCTTTTCTTTCATCAAAAATGATTCTGCCGATATCGGTTTCTACAACGG
>JBNMGO010000014.1:0-10570 GCA_050872285.1 Anaerotignum sp. | reverse complement strand
GGTGGAGCATCCCATCACAGAGGAAATCAGCGGTGTGGATATTGTGAAATGGCAGATTCGCATTGCTTGTCAGGTTCCCCTGAATATGAAGCAGGAGGATATCCGCTTGCAGGGACACGCCACCGAATGCCGCATCGATGCGCGCTCCACGGGCAAGGTGGATTTTCTGCATATTCCCGGCGGCGGCAGAGTGCATTTCGATACCGCCCTCATGCAGGATACCGTTGTGGTTCCATTCTATGATTCCATGCTCGGCAAGCTGATTGTCCATGCAAACACCAGAGAAGAAGCCATCCGTAAAATGGAAGCCTCCCTCTGCGAAATGGTTATCGTCGGGGTGGAAACCAATATTGAAGAACAGTTACAGCTGATTCGCAGCAAAATCTTCCAGAAGGGGAATTATGATACCCTCATTCTGGACAAAATTTTGAAAAAGGGGTGATAGGAATGAGTAACATTATGGGTTACTTCCGCAAATCCAAAAATGCTTTGGAAAAAGGCGGTATCACACTGAAAAATACAACAGAAGAAAAGGTACGTTGTCCCATCTGCAAGTCCTATGAAACCAGACGTGCAATCGCAAAGCAGAAGGTGACCTGCCCCCATTGCGGACACCATTTCCGCATCGGCGCAAGAACCAGAATCAAGGCACTTTGCGATAAGGACAGCTTCCATGAATTATTTTCCAATATCGAAACCATCGACCCGTTGGAATTTCCCGGGTATCAGGATAAAATGGATCGCGGCAGAGCCGTCAGCGGCGAGGAAGAGGGCGTTGTCTGCGGCACAGCCAAGATTCGCCATCAGCGCTGCGCGGTGTTTGTGATGGAACCCGGCTTTATGATGGGCAGCATGGGTTCCGTTGTCGGTGAAAAAATTGCACGCCTGTTTGAATATGCCACAGAGCAGGAATTGCCCGTGGTTGGCTTTACGGCAAGCGGCGGCGCAAGAATGCAGGAGGGGATTCTTTCCCTCATGCAGATGGCAAAAACAAGCGGCGCGGTGGAGCAGCACAGCAAAAAGGGCGGTCTGTACATCACCGTTCTGACAGATCCCACAACCGGCGGCGTAACGGCAAGCTTTGCCATGCTCGGGGATATCATCCTTTCCGAGCCAAATGCAACCATCGGCTTTGCAGGCAGAAGAGTCATCGAGCAGACCACAAAGAAAAAGCTGCCCGAGGATTTCCAGAAGGCAGAATTTCTTCTGGAGCATGGCTTTGTGGATGCCATTGTGCCCAGAACGGAATTGAGAGGAACTTTGGAAAAGCTGCTGCGGCAGCATAGCAGAAAGGAATGACGCGGATGAATGCCTATGAAAAATTACAGACGGCGAGAAGTCAGACCCGCCCGACGGCGCGTTCCTATATTGAAAAGCTGTTTCAGGAGCGGACAGAGCTGCACGGGGACAGAAAATATGCCGATGATGCGGCAATTATCGGCGGCATCGGGATGCTGGGGGATATCCCTGCAACCTTTATCGGCATTGAACGCGGACGCAATCTGGAAGAAAGAATCCGCTGCAATTTCGGCTGCCCCATGCCGGAAGGCTATCGTAAGGCACTGCGCCTGATGAAGCAGGCGGAAAAATTCCACAGACCTGTCATCTGTTTTGTGGATACCTCCGGTGCATTCTGCGGCGAGGAGGCAGAGGAACGCGGACAGGGACAGGCGATTGCCGATAACCTCATGCAGATGATGGGTCTGGAAACGCCCATTATCACGATTGTCATCGGGGAAGGCGGCAGCGGCGGCGCTTTGGGGCTTTCCGTTGCGAATAAGCTGTATATGCTTGAAAATGCGGTCTTTTCCGTTATTTCCCCCGAGGGCTGTGCAAGTATCCTCTGGGAGGATGCCAAGCTTGCGCCCGATGCGGCGGAATGTCTGCATATTACGGCGGAGGATATGAAGGAATTCGGCGTAGCAGAAGAAATTATCCTTGAAGATTTTGTGCATTTCGGAAAAATGTGCGATGAAATGAAGGAAAAACTCATCCTTGATTTAAAGGGTTGGTCGAAGAAAACAGGAAAAGAGCTTTCCAAAGAAAGATATCAGCGCTTCCGCAAGCTGGGACGCTGGGCAGAATAAAAAAATAAGCCTTTACGAGAGGTCGGTTGACTTCCTGTAAAGGCTTTTTTATGTTTCGTCCGTATCCTTTTTGCTGCATTCGGGGCAGAGTCCCGTAAATTCCAGAGAATGTCCCGTAATCTGAAACCCCGTTTTCTGCTGTAGGGTTTCCTCTAATTCGCTCAGCGGACAGGTATCCACAGGAATCACCTTGCCGCAGAGGTCGCAGACCAGACGGTGCGAATGTCCCTTTTTCGCCAAGGAATAATACGCCTTCCCATCCTGCCTTACAGAGCGGATGAGAATTTCCTTTTCCGTCAGCGTGTTCAGCGTGCGGTAAACGGTGGAAACATTCATGGGAAGAATCGGCTCAGCTAAGGCGTGCAGTTCCTCTGCCGTCATGGGGCGCGCCTGCTTCTGCAATAACAGCAGCAGCACCTGCCGCTTTTTTGTGGATTTCAAAGCTGCATTTTTCAGAATATTCTGTTCCATTCCTGTCCCTCCTTTCGTTCTTATGATAGTATACCGAGGTGGGTTTGTCAATGCAGGGAAGACACAGGCGGAGGAAAAGAAATTTTTTTCCTGCGCCGTCAGCGTTGCAAAATGTGAGATGGTTTGATAGGATAGGAAAAGAGAGAAAAAAGCCGACCGCTTTTGCAGATAAACAGAGAGGAAGGGAAATATTTCTCGGGAAATTTCGGGAAATATTCTTATTTCGGGAAGGAGACCAACGCATGACAAAGAAAGAAAAAGTAACGATTATTTTAGAGCTTTTACGGGAGCATTACGGCCCGACAAAGTGCTATCTGGACCACGAAAACGCATGGCAGCTGCTGATTGCAACCATGCTTTCCGCGCAATGTACCGATGCGAGGGTGAATATCGTAACGAAGGATTTATTCAAAAAATATACCTCCGTCAAGGATTTTGCGGAGGCAGACCTTGCAGAACTGGAGCAGGATATCCGCTCGACAGGCTTTTATCATAATAAAGCGAAGAATATCATTGCCTGCTGTCAGAAGCTTTTGCAGGACTATAACGGGGAGGTTCCCTCGGATATCGACCAGCTGACCGCTTTGGCAGGGGTCGGCAGAAAAACGGCGAATGTTGTGCGCGGAAACTGGTATCATATCCCCAGTGTGGTGGTGGATACGCATGTCAAGCGCGTTTCCAACCTCTTAGGTTTGACAAAAAACGAAGACCCCGTCAAGATTGAATTTGACCTGATGAAGCTTGTCCCCGAGGATAAATGGATTGATATCAATACCCAGATGATTGCGCATGGCAGAAGCATCTGCATTGCGCGCAGACCCAAATGTCAGGAGTGCTTCCTGCTGCCCTATTGTACAGGCGGCAAGGCATTGGAAAAAGAGAAACAGAAGAAAGCAAAAAAGGCATAACACAGGAAGGACATAGAAAGGAGAAAACAGAAATGAAGTTGAAAAAGCTTTTGGCGGCAGCACTTGCGGCAGCGCTGACCTTGGCAGGCTGCGGCGGAGGAACGGTGCTGAGCGCGGAGGAAACAAAGGAATTGCTGACACTTTCGCAGAAAACCATGGCAACGGTGGAGAGCATGGCGGCAGAAATGACGATGGAAATGGATATGTCCATGGGCGAGGAAACTGCGGAAACGACCACAGTTGCAAAAATTCTGACACAGCAGAACCCCCTGCGGATGCAGATGGATATTTCCGCAACGCTGGAGGATGGCACAGAAGCACAGAATATGCAGATGTATGCCGAGGAGGAGGACGGCAAGCTGAAGACCTATGTTCTGGCGGCGGATACCTGGTATAGCCAGACGATGGAGCTTGGCAGTCTGGCGCAGTATAATGCAGAGGAAAATGTTGCACTCTATCTGAGCAATCTTGCCGATTTTTCCGCAACCGCAACAGAAAAAATCAATGATACCGAAGCAACAAAAATCGAAGGCACACTGAAAAAGGATGTCCTGCAAAAGGTACTCCAGGAAAGCGGCATGACAGAATCCGCCGCGGCAATGGGTGTCTCAGAGGAACAGCTTGCGGCACTGACTGAATCGGTGGAAAGCCTGCCTCTGACGCTCTGGATTGATGCGGATGGCTATGTGCTGAAATATGAAATGGATTTAACGGCAATCATGCAGAAAATCATGGATAAGGCGATGGAAGCCGCTGGCAGCACGGATGCGTCCTCTGCCGTAAAGGTGGAAAAAACAAGCATTTCCATGGTTTGTAGCCAATTTAACGCAGTCAAGGAAATCACCATTCCCGAAGAAGCAAAGAGCGCAGAAAGCATTTCTGCAAATCAATAATTCCAAATATAAAAAATCCCGAAGGAAAATTCCCTCGGGATTCTTTTTTTATGTTTGATTATACTCTTGCAACACCCAGTGTTACTTTTTCACCATTGATGTTCCATTCCTTGCTCAGCTCGCCGCCCTTGCCTGCGACAACCTCAACTGCCAGTACATCGCCCTTGATGTCATTTGCAGCCAGGATTTCTGCAATCTTCGCGTTGCCGTCATGGTAAACACGGATGCGGTCGGTTACGTTGAAATCTGCTTCCTTACGCATGGTCTGTACCTTGGAAACGATTTCACGCACGAAACCTTCTTCCACCAGTTCGGGTGTCAGGTTTGTATCCAGAACAACGGTCAGGTTGTTGTCGCCGGAGGATACGAAGCCGTCCTTTTCTGCGGTATCAACCAGAACATCGTCCATTTCCAGAACAACCTCGCTGCCGTCTACGGTGAAGGAAACCTTGCCGTCTGCCTTCAGCTGTGCCATGAAGCTGTTGCCTTCCACTTCCTTCAGATAAGCACCGATAGCAGGAACCAGCTTGCCGTATTTCTTACCCAGTGTTCTCAGCTGAGGCTTGAAGGTGTAGGTTGTGAATGCTTCCACGTCATCTGTGAAGGAAACTGCCTTTACATTCAGTTCGTCCTTGATGATGTCGCAGTATTCTGCGGGCAGGTTCTGTTCTGCCTTTACATACATCATAGCCAGAGGCTGTCTGTTCTTCATTGCGCTTGCGTTTCTTGCCGCACGGCCTTCCACAACAACCTTCAGAACGAAGTCCATATTTGCTTCCAGCTCCGCATCTACCCATTCAGCATGGTATGCAGGCCAATCGCACAGGTGAACAGATTCGGGTGCGTTTGCATCCACCTTCTTCACCAGATTGCTGTAGATTTCCTCTGTGATGAAAGGAGTGAAGGGAGCAGCCAGTTTTACCATGGTTTCCAGAACGGTGTACAGTGTCATGTAAGCGTTCACCTTATCCTGTTCCATGCCTTCTGCCCAGAAACGTTCACGGCTTCTTCTTACATACCAGTTGGACAGGTCGTCTAAGAAGTCAACCATTGCACGGGCAGGCTCTGTCAGCTTGTAGCCTTCCAGAGATTCATCCACGAATTTATTCAGTGTCTGCAGCTTGGAGAGGATCCATTTATCCATGGGAGCCAGCTTTTCATAATCCAGTGTGTACTTTGTAGGGTCGAACTGGTCGATTTCTGCATACAGGATGTAGAAAGCGTAGGTGTTCCAAAGGGTACCCATGAATTTTCTCTGCATTTCGGATACAGCTTCGTCATAATAACGAGAAGGCAGCCAAGGTGCGGAGTTTGCGTAGAAGTACCAGCGAACCGCATCGGCACCCTGCTTATTCAGTGCATCCCAAGGGTTAACAACGTTGCCTTTATGCTTGGACATCTTCTGACCGTCCTTATCCTGTACATGGCCCAGAACGATGCAGTTTTTGTAAGGAGCCTTATCAAACAGCAGTGTGCTGACAGCCAGCAGGGTATAGAACCAACCACGAGTCTGGTCAACTGCTTCGGAGATAAAGTCCGCAGGATAGTTTTCGTCGAAGATTTCCTTGTTTTCAAACGGATAGTGCCACTGTGCGAAGGGCATGGAGCCGCTGTCGAACCAGCAGTCGATAACTTCGGGTACTCTTGTCATCAGCTTGCCGCATTTCGGGCAGGTGATGTGTACTGCGTCGATGAAGGGCTTGTGCAGTTCGATATCATCGGGGCAGTCGGGAGACATTTCCTTCAGCTCTGCAATGCTGCCGATGGTGTGTCTGTGACCACATTCACATTCCCAGATGGGCAGTGGAGTACCCCAGTATCTTTCACGGGACAGACCCCAGTCAATAACGTTTTCCAGGAAGTTGCCGAAACGACCTTCCTTGATGTTGTCAGGATACCAGTTGATGGTTCTGTTGTTGCGCACCAGGTTGTCTCTCAGTGCTGTCATTTTGATGAACCATGTGCTTCTTGCATAGTACAGCAGAGGTGTGTCGCATCTCCAGCAGAAAGGATAGTTATGCTCGAAGGGCAGTGCTGCGAACAGAGAACCGTTTTCTTCCATATATTTCAGTACAACAGGGTCAGCATCCTTTACGAACAGACCTGCGAAGGGACCTGCCATGCTTGTCAGGTGACCGGTTGTGTCTACATTCTGGTAGAAGGTTACATCATATTTTTTACATACACGGTAGTCATCTTCACCATATGCATACGCGGTGTGAACGATACCGGTACCATCTGTCAGTGTTACATAATCATCGCAGGTTACAAAGTAGCCCTTGAAGTCCTCGCCGTTGGGCTGGAAATCAAACAGGGGTTCATATTTTACATATTCCAGATCGGCACCCTTCATGGATTCTACCACTTCATAATTGCCTTCGCCCAGAACGCTGTCCAGCAGAGCCTCAGCCATGATTACATAATAATCCTGGTATTTTGCCTTAACGTAGGTTTCGTTTGCGTTTACGGACAGAATAACGTTGGAGGGCAGTGTCCAGGGGGTGGTTGTCCATGCCAGGAAGTAGGTGTTTTCTGCACCGACCATTTTGAATTTTGCGATTGCGGAGGTTTCCTTTACATCCTTATAGCCCTGTGCAACCTCGTGAGAGGAAAGGGCTGTGCCGCAGCGAGGGCAGTAGGGAACAACCTTGTGACCCTTGTACAACAGACCCTTGTCCCAGATCTGCTTCAATGCCCACCATTCGGATTCGATATAGTCGTTATGGTATGTGACATAGGGATGATCCATATCTGCCCAGAAGCCGACACGGTCACTCATGGAACGCCATTCCTGTTCGTATGTCCATACGCTTTCCTTACATTTTGCGATGAAGGGTTCTACGCCGTAGCCTTCAATCTGATCCTTGCCGTCCAGACCCAGAGTTTTTTCTACTTCCAGCTCAACGGGCAGACCGTGTGTATCCCAGCCGGCTTTTCTCAGAACCTTGTAGCCCTTCATGGTTTTGTAACGGGGGATTAAGTCCTTTACCGCACGGGTGATGATATGACCGATATGGGGCTTGCCGTTTGCTGTCGGGGGGCCATCGTAGAAGGTGAAAACGGGTGCGCCTTCTCTTGCCTTGATGCTCTTGCCGAAGATGTCATTGTCTTTCCAATACTTTTCAACCTGTACTTCTCTTTCGACGAAGTTCATGTTATTGGGTACCTTGTCGTACATTTCAATTCCTCCTTAAAATGATTTACATTTCAAAGTGTGTTCCTCTTGTAGTTTGTTCTTTTTTCTTTTGTAATCTTCTTCTACCTCTGAATTTTTTTGTCTTTTGTGCTTTCAAAATTTTATCTTTTGTATGGTTTATGATGGTGCGGTTTTTGCCGCTGTTTTACTGTAGGTATGAAAATCGGAGAGACCTCAAATCCTTCGGATTTTCGGTATCTTTGCTCCGCAAATCAGTCAGAATAAATTTTCAAATAAGCAAGCTTATGAAAATTTATTCCTGCCTTACATTCTCCGCTTTTCAATAAATAAAAAAACTCTTCCATCCCTACAGGACGAAAGAGTTCGCGGTACCACCTGAATTGACGGCAGAATCCACCGTCCAGCTTAGCTGCATCACCATCATGATGCTTTCCCTTAACGCGGGCTACGGCAGAGCCTACTGAGCAAAAGAACGGTTCGGACTGCCACTCCGGAGTGATTTTCTGTATCTTCCTTGTCATCGGGCTCCCACCAGGCCCCGACTCTCTGCAGGCAAGCTGAGGATACATACTGTCTCCTTCACAGTGTTTTTTCGTATTTACCTGTGTATTATACAATGCGTACAAAAACTTGTAAAGCTTTTTTTGCAAAGAAACCAAAAGAATGGTGTATTCATGAAAACTGTATACAAAAGTACCGAAATTTCAAGGAAAAATAAGGAAAAATCGCGGAAAAAACGTGATTTTTGCATACAATGTGTAAATTTAGGTGTAAAGACAGTTAAAAAATTTGATTTTCCGAGAAAAACTATGTATAATTGGTAATCAGAACCACGCAAGGTTCTGTTTTTGTAAATATTATTTTGACAGGATGCAAAAACGGAAAACAGTAAAAATAAGAAAACAGAAACGCATCCTGCAATACCGAAAAGGAGATTTTAAAATGAAAGGTAGAGACTTTGCACTGCTGACAGACTTATATGAGCTGACCATGATGCAGGGCTACTATGAAACAGGCGCATATAACAGACAGGTTGTTTTCGATCTGTTCTATAGAAAGAACCCCAGCGGCAACGGCTTTGCAATTACCGCAGGGCTGCAGCAGGCGATTGAATATCTGGATGGGCTGCATTTTACGGAGGAGGATATTGCATATCTGGAAAGCCTGAACCTCTTTTCCGAAGGCTTTATCAATTATCTGAGAAACTTCCGCTTCACCGGTGAGGTTTATGCCGTTCCCGAAGGAACAATCGTATTCCCTCATGAACCCCTGATGCGTATCAAGGCTCCCATCATCGAAGCACAGCTGATTGAAACCGCACTGCTCAATATCATCAATCACCAGAGCCTGATTGCAACAAAGGCATCCCGTGTAGTACATGCAGCACAGGGCGACCCCGTTCTGGAATTCGGTCTGCGCCGTGCGCAGGGCCCCGATGCAGGTACCGTCGGCGCAAGAGCGGCAGTCATCGGCGGCTGTGTGGCAACCAGCAACGTCCTGACAGGCAAGCTGTATGATGTTCCCGTAAAGGGTACCCACGCGCACAGCTGGGTTATGAGCTTCCCCGATGAGCTGACAGCCTTCCGTACCTATGCAAACCTGTTCCCCGATGCGTGCATCCTTCTGGTAGATACCTATAATACACTGAAAAGCGGCGTACCCCATGCCATTCAGGTATTCGATGAAATGAAGGCGGCAGGCACACTGCCCGAAAAAGGCTACGGCATCCGTCTGGACAGCGGCGACCTTGCATATCTTTCCAAGAGAGCAAGACAGATGCTGGATGAAGCAGGCTATCCCAATGCAGTCATTTCCGCCTCCAGCGATCTGGATGAAAATCTGATTACAAGCCTGAAATTACAGGGCGCAACCATCACCCTCTGGGGCGTTGGCACAAAGCTGATTACCTCTGACGATTGCCCCGCTTTCGGCGGCGTGTATAAGCTTGCGGCAGAGGAAACCGAAAACGGTGATTTTGAACCTAAAATCAAGCTTTCTAATAATGTAGAAAAGGTAACCAACCCCGGCATCAAGAAGATTGTCCGTATCTATGATAAAAAGACAGGCAAGATTAAGGCTGACCTTCTGGCGCTGGATGATGAAGTATTCACAGAGGATTCCGATCTGTATATCTATGATACCAATGCAAAATGGAAAAGCATGCAGCTGCCTGCCGGAAGCTTCACTTTGCGTGAATTGCTCGTTCCCATCTTTGTGGATGGCAAGCTGGTTTATGAATGCCCCAAGGCAATGGATATTCAGGCATACTGCAACAGAGAAAAGGACACTCTCTGGGAAGAACAGAAGCGTCTGAAAAACCCCGATATTGTCCCTGTTGACCTTTCCGATAAGCTGAGCGCAATGAAGCTGAAGCTGATTGAAGCGGCAACAATGATTTAAACAATCAAATAAGAAAAGCAATGAAAACGCTGTGCGGAAACGAAACATCCGCATGGCGTTTTTTGTGCTTTTTGTTGCTTTCTTGCGCAATCTGTGAAAAATTGGTATACTGATGCCAAGAAAAGGGGAGGGGGATTTATTTGCAAACGATTTATTTTTCCGAAAGATTGCTGTGTCAGCTGGAAAAGCTGCATACCATGCCGCTGACGTTCATCGAAGCGCCGGCAGGCTATGGAAAAACAACCGCCTTAAAGCATGCCCTCAGGGATGTGCCGCATGGTGCTCTGCGCTGGCATACGGCACAGGATGCCGCGGTCTGCTGCGACTGGCTTGTGCGCCAGATTGCACAGCTTGAGCCGGAGCTGGCATACAGAATTTTTGATTTATATCACGAAAACGGGGTTTCGGTGTCGGCAAAGCCTGCGGAGGAATCCTCGCTTTATCTCATAATTGATAATTTTCAGGCGATTGCGGCGCAGTTTCCGTTTTCCGTTTTGCAGCTGCTTTCTACTTTGAAGGATGCCGCTGTGCATGTTATTTTTCTTTCCCGCAGCTTTTCTCAGCTACCGATACAGGATCTGATGCAGGTCTGCTATCTTTCCAAGGAGGATTTTCTTCTGCGACAGGAGGATATTATTCGCTTCGCAGAGGAGC
>JBNMGO010000406.1:0-1581 GCA_050872285.1 Anaerotignum sp. | reverse complement strand
GCTATCGGCTGACGGAGGAGGAAATTCTTTCCTGCTGTGCACAGGGGTACGCGCTCGGCTTTCGCACCTTCGTGTTGCAGGGCGGCGAGGATATGTATTTCACACAGGAAAAAATGACGCATATCATTCGCTCCATGTGCGAAAAATACCCCGATTGTGCGATTACGCTTTCCATCGGGGAACGGGAAAAGGAAGAATACGAAGCCTATTTTGCGGCAGGGGCGAACCGCTTTCTTTTGCGGCATGAAACGGCAAATGAAGCACATTATCGAACCATTCACCCTGCGGAACTTGACTTGAACCACCGTAAGGCGTGTCTGTGGAACTTGAAGGAAATCGGCTATCAGGTCGGGAGCGGTATTATGGTTGGCTCGCCCGGACAGACGGTGGAGTATCTGGCGGAGGATTTACTTTTTCTGAAGGAGCTGAACCCCCACATGATTGGCATTGGGCCATTTATCCCCCAGAAGGATACCCCCTTTCGGGAGGAAAAAGCAGGCACGTTGGAATTGCCGCTTTTCCTGCTGGGACTTCTGCGGCTGATGCTGCCAAAGGTGCTTCTGCCTTCTACAACGGCACTCAGCACCATTCATCCCGATGGGCGGAAAATGGGAATTCTGGCAGGGGCGAATGTTGTTATGCCGAATCTCTCCCCGAAGGAAAACAGAAAATTTTACAGCCTGTATGATAATAAACGCTCTATGGGGGATGAGGCGGCGGAGGGGCTTGCGCTCTTACGCAAAGAGATGGAATCCATCGGCTATCGGGTGGTCAGCGCCCGTGGGGATTCTCTGGTGGAATAGGAGGAAAAAATGGGACTGAATAATACACCGTTGTCAGAACGGATACATATCGGGATTTTCGGCAGAAGAAATGCAGGAAAATCCAGTATTATCAACGCCATGACGGGGCAGGATTTAGCAATCGTTTCCGATGTGGCAGGCACAACAACCGACCCTGTGCAGAAGGCGATGGAGCTGCTGCCGCTCGGACCTGTTGTCATGATTGATACCCCCGGTCTGGATGATGTGGGGGAGCTTGGAAAAATGCGCGTGGAAAAGGCGTATCAGGTTTTGCAGAAAACGGATATTGCTGTTATCGTGATAGACGCAGCCCTCGGGAAAACGGCGGAGGATGCGGCAATTCTTGCAGAAATCCAAAAGAGAAAGATTCCATATCTTATTGTAAAAAATAAAGCGGATTTGAAGCAGGAGCAGGATGGGGAAAATGAAATTTCCGTCAGCGCGAAAACGGGTGAAAATATTTATGCCCTTAAGGAACGCATTGCGGCATTGGCACCGAAGGGCGGAAAGGAACGCAGAATCATCGGGGATTTACTGGAACCGAATGATTTTGTGGTGCTTGTTGTGCCGATTGATTCCGCTGCGCCGAAGGGCAGGCTCATTTTGCCCCAACAGCAGACGATTCGGGATATTCTGGAAGCAGGTGCGGTTTCGATTGTGACAAGAGATTTTGAACTGGCAGAAACGCTGACTTCTCTTGGGGAACGCCCGAAATTAGTCATCACAGACAGCCAGATTTTCGGGAAGGTTTCCAAAATCGTTCCGAAGGAGATTCCGC
>JBNMGO010000060.1:0-6741 GCA_050872285.1 Anaerotignum sp. | reverse complement strand
GGGGGAGTAATAAGGATGTGCGTTTGCTTCTTCTGTCAGATTGAAGGTTGTTCTTGTGGGATTGATACGAACATTGCCGTCCTTATCGTAGTTTGTCAGATAATAATCCCATGCCGCAACAGCACCATGCGCCCATACATATTTAGGCAGATACTGCGCACCTGCATAAACGGATGCCGCACCGCTGCCGTTCAGATTGATGGTCTGTGTTTTATCACCGCTCTTGATGACAACCTGCTTAGGTGTACCCACCAGAGGCAGCTTTGCGATTGTGCCGTCTGTGGTTACCTTGGACAGCTTCGCTGTTACATCTGTGCCGTCAACCGTTACGGAGGTTACATTTTCTGTGCTGTAGCCATCCTTGAATGCCAGAGGCAGCCATGTACCCGTATCAGTGCTTTCTACCACTGCTTTTTCTGCATCCACGATAGCCGCTGCGGTTACTGTGCTGCCGCCGCTATGGGAGCCGCCGCCGGAGGAAGAACCGCCGCCGCCACCGCCAGAGGTTTTCTTGCCATCGGTTTTGGTGGGTTCGTCGGTTTTGGTTTCTGTTTTATCATCAGAAGAATCGGAAGAACCATAGAATTCCTGCATACGATACAGAAGCTGCGCGAATTCTTCTCTTGTCACCTGCTGTGTGGGGCGGATGGTTTTATCCTCATAGCCTGCCGCATAGCCCTGTGCAATCATTGCGGAGATTGCGGCTCTTGCCCAGCTGCTGACGCTGCCTGCATCGCTATAGGGTGCGAGTGCGCTTTCATCGCCGCCTGCCACGGAAAATGCTCTGACCAGAATGGTGAACAGCTCCTGTCTGGTTACGGGGCGGTCGGGGTAGATAGAATCTCCATCACCATAGAGGATATTCAGTTCCACTGCTTTTGCCATGGAACCGGCATACCATGCGTTTTTATCCGCATCGTTAAAATTATCCAGTACGCTGACATCGCCTGCGCCTGTTTTCATAACGCGAGAAAGGATTGCTGCCAGCTGTGCGCGTGTTAAGGCAGCCTTCGGCGCGATTTTATCCTCGCTTACCCCTGTGATGAAATTGTTCTTAACAGCAAACTCCATTGCGTCTTTGGACCAGTTCTGCGGAAAATCAGAGTAATCCGCAGGTGCAGCAGCATAAACCTGACTGCTCAACAGTACAGATGTGCAAAGTACGCCCGACAGCAGTCGGTACATTCCTTTGTTCTTCATAAAATTCTCCTTTCAGTTTTCCTTCCCTATTATCTTTTTTGTGTCTGTAAAATCAAAAATGATTGTCTTTAAACAATCACTCTCTTGTTAGGCACACCTAACTTTCAGCAGTTTATCATCCGCAATGTTCGCTTGTCAAGGTACATTTGGCAAAAAATGTCTTTGGTGAAAAATGTTTTCATTTTCTGATTTTATTGCAAAAAAATCTCATTTTCGACAGGATTCTTCTTTTTGCGACAAAAAAACAGACGAACCGCTTTCGCAAATTCGTCTGTTTCTTATTGATTCGATTTTCTCAAATACTTTTTGATTATTTTACTGGATGGGTGCAACTGCGCCGCCGTATGTGTTATTGATGAAATCAGTGATTGTCTGACCATGCAGAACCTCTACCAGTTCAGCCAGACCGGGCAGGTTTTCATTGCCTTCCTTGACAACAATCAGGTTTGCATAGGTCTGCGCCGCTTCGGACTGTGCATCCTCGACTGCCAATGCGCCTGTCAGCTCATTCTGGATCGCATAGTTTGCATTGATGACTGCCAGACCCAGATCGCTCAGGGACAGAGGCAGCTGCGCTGCTTCCATTTCAACAAATTCCAGATTATGAGGGTTTTCTACAACATCCAGCTTTGTTGCGGTGATGCCTGCATCGGGATCCAGCTTAATCAGACCATTTGCTTCCAGCAGGAGAAGCGCACGACCGCCATTTGTAGCATCGTTGGGGATACCAACCTTTGTACCGTCAGGGATATTGTTCAGGTCTGTGACGGTGCCGCCGAAGATGCTCATGGGTTCATAATGAACCTTGGCGATAGGTACCAGATGGGTACCCTGTTCCTGGTTGAACTGTTCCAGATAGGGCAGATGCTGGAAGTAGTTTACATCCAGATCACCGGATTCTGTTGCCAGGTTCGGCTGTACATAGTCTGTGAATTCAACGATATCCAGCTTTACGCCTTTTTCTGCCAGTTCATCCTTTGCCGCCTCCAGAATTTCTGCATGGGGTGTGGGGACAGCACCGATTCTCAGTGTGATTTCTTCGTTATTGCTGTCATCTGCTGCTGTATCATCAGAGCCGCCGCAAGCCGCCAGACCAACGGTCAGCACGCCTGCCAGCAGGATTGCGAAAAATTTCTTCATAGTAATCGTTCCTCCTCGTTTCGGAAAATGATTGATTCAGAATGAGCCATCAATCACTTATTTTCTCATTTGTTCTTTCCTGTACTTTTTACTGCAGGGGAGCTACCGCGCCGCCGTATGTGTTATTGATGAAATCAACCACTGTCTGACCATGCAGAACTTCCATCAGTTCAGCCAGACCGGGCAGGTTTTCATTGCCTTCTTTTACTACAACTACGTTGCCGTATGTTTTTGCTGCTACGGATTCTGCATCTTCTGTTGCCAGAGCGTCATCCTGTGTCAGGTCATTCTGCAGTGCATAGTTTGCGTTGATTGCTGCGAAGCCCAGATCGCTCAGGGACAGAGGCAGCTGTGCTGCTTCCATTTCAACGATTTCCAGGTTATAAGGGTTTTCTGTGATATCCAGCTTTGTTGCTGTTACGCCTGCATCGGGATTCAGCTTAATCAGACCGTTTGCTTCCAGCAGCAGCAGCGCACGACCGCCGTTTGTAGCGTCATTGGGGATACCAACCTTTGTGCCTTCGGGGATATTCTTCAGATCTGTGACTGTGCCGCCATAGATGCTCATGGGTTCGAAGTGAACCTTGCCGATTGCTACCAGATGCGTACCCTGTTCCTTATTGAACTCTTCCAGATAAGGGGTGTGCTGGAAGTAGTTTGCATCCAGATCGCCGGATTCTGTTGCCAAGTTAGGCTGTACATAGTCTGTGAATTCAACGATATCCAGATTGATGCCTTTTTCTGCCAGTTCATCCTTTGCTGCATTCAGGATTTCAGCGTGGGGTGTGGGAGAAGCACCGATTTTCAGTGTGATGGTTTCGTTGTTGTCATCGTTTGTTGCTGCGTCATCAGAGCCGCCGCAAGCTGCCAGACCAACGGTCAGCACGCCTGCCAGCAGGATTGCAAAAAATTTCTTCATAGTTACAGTTCCTCCTCGTTTTGAAAAATGATTGGTTTTTATTATTTACAAAATCACCTGTTTTTTTGCTGTATTCTTTACTGTACGGGTACAACTGCGCCGCCGTAGGTATTGTTGATGAAATCAACGACTGTCTGACCATGCAGAACCTCTACCAGTTCAGCCAGACCGGGCAGTTCTTCATTGCCTTCCTTGACAACAATCAGGTTTGCGTAGGTCTGCGCTGCTTCGGACTGTGCATCCTCTGTTGCCAGTGCGCCTGTCAGCTTATTCTGGATGGCATAGTTTGCGTTTACAACTGCCAGACCCAGATCACTCAGAGACAGAGGCAGCTGTGCAGCTTCCATTTCTACGATTTCCAGGTTGTGAGGGTTTTCTGTGATATCCAGCTTTGTTGCAGTGAAGCCTGTATCGGGTGCCAGTTTAATCAGACCGCTTGCTTCCAGCAGCAGCAGGGCACGGCCGCCGTTTACTGCGTCATTGGGGATACCAACCTTTGTGCCATCGGGGATATTTTCCAGATCCTTGACGGTGCCGCCGTAAATGCTCATTGCTTCAAAATGCACCTTGCCAACGGGAACCAGATGGGTACCATGCTCCTGATTGAATTCATCCAGATAAGGACCTGTCTGGAAGTAGTTTGCATCCAGATCGCCGGATTCTGTTGCCAGGTTGGGCTGGATATAATCTGTGAATTCAACAACCTCAAGGTTGATGCCTTTTTCTGCCAGTTCATCCTTCGCCGCATTCAGCACCTCTGCATGGGGTGTGGGAGAAGCACCGACCTTTAATGTGATGGTTTCATCATTGCTTGCTGCATCATCAGAGCCGCCGCAGGCTGCCAGACCAACGGTCAGTACGCCTGCCAGTAAGATTGCAAAAAATTTCTTCATAAGTATTTTCCTCCTCGTTTGTAAATAAATTCTTTTTTCCTTTGTGTTTTTTTATTTTTTATTTTTTCTTTTGTTTTATGTAATACCTCTTGGGGTTTTACAGTCTTCTGTCTGTGTGCTTGGAGATTCTCATGCCAAGCTCCTGGAATACCAGTACGATAATTGCCATCAGGACAACCATGACATACATAATATCGGACTGTTTTCTATAGTAGCCATAGTTGATGGCGATGGCACCCAGACCGCCTGCGCCGACGATACCTGCCATTGCGGAATAACCCAGGATTGTGGTGATGCTGATTGCTGCGCCGACCAGCAGAGAGGGCTTTGCTTCGGGCAGAAGCACCTTCGTCATAATCTGGAAGGGAGAAGCACCCATGGACTGTGCCGCTTCGACAACGCCGACCTCAACCTCCTTCAGAGAGGATTCGACCATTCTGGCGATGAAGGGTGCGGCCGCAATCCAAAGACCGACGATTGCCGCCTTGGAGCCGATGACTGTGCCGACCACTGCTTTTGTGAAGGGCATCAGCGCAATCAAGAGAATCAGGAACGGGATGGAACGGAAGAAGTTGATAATCATCCCCAGAAGGCTGTTCAGCCAACGGATGGGGTGAATCCCGTCCTTATCGGTTACGACCAGAATCAGACCGAGGGGCAAGCCGATGACATACGCCAGAGCGGTGGAGATAATGGTCATGTAAATGGTTTCTACAAAGCCTTGCCCGACCAGAGCAAGCATTCCTTCCTTAAACATATTCTACCTCCTCTACTTCTACGCCTCTTTCTGTCAGGTACTGAATCATGCTTTCCCGGAGGGCTTTTTCCTCGGGGAACTGCACCAGCATCTGACCGAATGCCTGATTATCAATGGTTCTTGTATTTGCTGCCAGAATATTTACGACATTCTTTAATTCAATCATCATCTGCCCCAGAACGGGTTCATTTTCACTGCCGCCCTTGAATACCAGACGATAGGAATAAGGAAGCTTGCCGGTGTAGGCTTCGCGGTTGGAGCCTTCGTGCATTACCAGTTCCTGCCCGATTTTTGTTTTGGGGGCGCGGAAGATTTCCTCTACGCTGCCTTCTTCGGCAATCAGACCGCCATCGATAATGGCTACTCTGTCACAGATTTCCTGAATAACACTCATTTCGTGTGTGATGACTACGATGGTGATGCCCAATCTGGTGTTGATATCCTTTAACAAGGAAAGAACACCTGCGGTTGTATTGGGGTCCAGTGCGGAGGTTGCTTCATCACAGAGGAGCACCTTCGGCTCGGTTGCCAAGGCTCTTGCGATGGCTACTCTCTGCTTCTGCCCACCGGAAAGCTGTGCGGGATAGGATTCCATTCTGTCTGCCAGACCAACCAGTTCCAGAAGCTCTTTTGCTCTTTCCTTCGCCTTTGCTTTCGGCACACCGGAGATTTCCATCGGGAAGCAGACATTATCCAGAGCCGTTCTCTGCATCAGCAGATGGAACTGCTGGAAAATCATGCCCATGTGTCTGCGCTGTTCTCTCAGTGCCTTTTCATCCAGACCGGTCAGCTCTACACCATCCAACCAGACCTTACCGGCTGTGGGGCGTTCCAGAAGGTTGATGCAGCGCACCAGTGTACTTTTACCGGCACCGCTCAGCCCGATGATGCCGAACACCTCTCCTTTTTTAATATCTGCGTTTACGCCATGGAGCACTTCCAGCTCGCCCGCCTTGGTACGGAACCGTTTTTTGATGCCCTCCAGGCGAATCATCGTTTCTTTTTCAGACATTTTCTAAACCACCTTTTCTTTTATGCAATAAAAAAGCTCTCATCACTTTGACCGCTCAGTCAAAGGGACGAGAGCATATTATGCTTCGTGTTACCACCCTAATTCACAGCAACCTCACGATTACTGCCTTATCAAGTACGGGCTTTCGCCGATACTCTGGCGCTGTCACGGGCGCTCCCGTCGCAGCCTAAAGGATGACCCTCTCGGTGCGCGGCTCCAAGACCATCTTCCAACCCTTCTGCATTTCCTCCTTCGCAGCTACCGGAGGTTCTCTGTAAAATCTTTCAGGCTGTACTCTTCTTTTCATTGCCTTTGTTTTTTGAACTTGTACCCCATTATACCCCGTAAAAAATATTTGTCAACCGTTTTTTTAAAATTTTTTTAATCTTTTTCTTCGTCTGCGGAAGAAGCATATTCCGCAAAGGGAATGTCCTCATAAAGATACTTATGGAGCATATCCTTCGCCTGTTCAAGGTCATAGATATAGTACCATGCGGTGCCGATGATTTTGCCTTCGGCGTGGATATAATCATTGGGGAACGCCGCCTGATCCAGAGTCAGGGAGCTGCCCTTGAGACCGACAGATGCCAATTTGAGAATCTCATCATTGCTGAGAGAGGTCTGCACCATGGGGGCGAATTTCCGCACATAGGAGGGGTATTCCAGAGGGTTGATGCCTTTCGCCTTTTCAAAGAGGGACGCAAGGACTTCTCTCTGGCGCGAGGTGCGCATATCGTCATTATCAATCTTACGGATGCGGGAATAGCTGACTGCCTGCGGTCCGGTCAGGGTGATATAGCCTGTTTCATAGAGGGGTTCG
>JBNMGO010000042.1:0-7967 GCA_050872285.1 Anaerotignum sp. | reverse complement strand
TTATCATCCAGGAATGCCTGCACCGCATCCACGGAATTTGTGATATTGGGCAGACCTCTGCGTGCGGCTTCTTCCACCCATTCCTCGGAATAGCCGTTGCCGTCGAAGATGACTCTCTTATGCTCCACATAGGTTCTGCGCACCAGTTCATGCACTGCCGCATTGAAATCCTCTGCCTGCTCCAGTTCATCCGCAAATTTCCGCAGTTCCTCTGCCACAATCGTGTTCAGGGAGAAATTCGGCCCGGAAATGGATGCGGAGGAAGGCGGCATACGGAATTCAAATTTATTCCCCGTGAAGGCAAAGGGAGAGGTTCTGTTTCTGTCCGTTGCGTCCTTTTTCAGCGCAGGCAGTGTGTTTACGCCGACTCTCATTCTGCCGCCCTGCAAACTGCTCGTTGCTTCGCCATGCTCAATCTGGTCGAAAATATCCTGTAGCTGGTCGCCAAGGAAGATGGAAATGATTGCCGGAGGTGCTTCCTGCGAACCCAGACGATGGTCATTGCCGGGGTTGGATGCGGAAAGACGCAGCAGCTCGGGATATTCATCCACGCCCTTGATAATCGCACTCAGGAACACAAGGAACTGTGCATTTTCGTGCGGTGTTTTCCCGGGGTCAAGCAGATTCTGCCCATCATCCGTGCTCAGAGACCAGTTGACATGCTTACCGCTGCCGTTCACGCCTGCGAAGGGCTTTTCGTGCAGCAGACAGGTCATGTCATGGTGTCCGGAAATACGCTTCATTGCCTCCATAATCAACTGGTTATGGTCGGTGGAGCGGTTGCAGTCCTCAAAAATGGGTGCCAGTTCATGCTGTGCCGGCGCAACCTCGTTATGCTGTGTCTTTGCAGGCACGCCCAGCTTCCAAAGCTCCACATTCAATTCGTGCATGAAGCAGGCAACTCTTTCCTTAATACTGCCGAAATAATGGTCATCCATCTCCTGCCCTTTCGGGGGAGCTGCACCAAAAAGCGTACGTCCTGTGAAAATCAGGTCTTTTCTTTTCTGATAGAGATTTTTATCAATCAGGAAATATTCCTGCTCTGCGCCGCAGCTGACTGTTACCTTTTCCGCAGTCTGGTTGCCGAACAGGCGCACAATACGCATTGCCTGTCTGCTGACTGCTTCACAGGAACGCAGCAGCGGTGTTTTTTTATCCAGCGCTTCGCCTGTGTAGGAATAAAATGCCGTCGGGATATATAAGGTAACCCCTGCCGCATCCTCACGCAAAAACGCAGGCGAGGTGCAGTCCCAAGCCGTATAGCCGCGCGCCTCGAAGGTTGCACGCAGACCGCAGGAGGGGAAGGAGGACGCCTCGGATTCCCCTTTAATCAGCTCCTTGCCGGAAAATTCCATAATTGCTTTCCCGTTGGAGGGAGGTGCCAAAAAGGAATCATGCTTTTCCGCCGTAATCCCTGTCATTGGCTGAAACCAGTGCGTATAATGGGTTGCGCCGCGCTCAATCGCCCAATCCTTCATCGCATTGGCAATAATATCCGCAATCTCGGAATTGAGCATTTCCCCACGTTCAATGGTATTTTTCAATTCCTCGTAAACCTTTTTCGGCAGATGCTCACGCATCATTGCATCGTTGAATACATTCATCCCAAAAATTTCGGGTACAGAAACCTTTTCGCTCATATACTGTTCCTTTCTTTCGTAGAAAAACCGCACCGGTTACATTCACTTTATTTTTTCATTATAACGGTCGCATTTCTCATTTGCAACGGTTTTACCCCCTGCATTTTGGAGAAATCTTCCTCATTCCGCCCCGATTTTTCACCAATTCCTACAAAAACCATCCATTTTACCGCCCCTGACCTCCTGCAAGCGCGCTTTTTTTGCAAAAAAAGAAAGCCCCAGTTTTCAAACCAAGGCTTTTTGTTTCTCTTATTAACAAGCGGCGTAAATTCCTCTGACCTCCTGCCATTCCCTTTCGCCGATATAATCATCATACAGCGCATCCAGTTCTGTCGGCGTTGCCGCACCGCGCCAGAGTTTTTCCAGAAAATACTGCGCTTCCTTCTTTTCTTCGGAAACGCCGGCAGTCAATTCCCGTTCCTGCCGTCCGTATTCGTCTGTTTTTTCCACTTCCACGCCATAAATCCGCCCGTGTTCCGCGGCACGAATCACCAGAGAATAACACAGGATATATTCTCTGCCCATTTCATCCTGTAATTTTTTCTTATAAATCAATGCTTTTCTCATTCTGATCCACCCCTTTGTGTCGCTTTTGTCTTACTTATTTTTATTATAAAAAAGAAATTCCATGAAAACTATAAAATTTCCGTTAAGATAGGCGGATATGGATTTTCTTAACGCTCCTTTAACGGATTTCCAATTTTTGTTTTATGGTAACAAATTGTTCAGCGAAATTAAATTTTTTCATCAAATTTGCCGTTCCCCTCTTGAAAAACACCCGCCTTTCATGTATGATAAGGACATAAAACACTTGATTTATATGCTGTAAAACAGCTTATTTGTGCATGGAGGTACTCTATGGATCATTCAATTACAATTCTGAGCGAAAAAGAAAAAGCCATTTTGGAATCCTATATGCTGACCGCGGACGGATTGGCAGAATTCTGGGGAGAAAATTGTGAGGTCATCATCCACGACCTGACGCAGCTGGATGCTTCCGTCATCAAGATTGTCAACGGGCATCTTTCCGGCAGACAGGTCGGCGCGCCCATTTCCGAGGTTACGCTGAATTTTGTCAATAAAATGATGGCAACCCCCGGCATGAATCATGTCACCTATTTTGCCAAAAACAAACGCGGCGAAGCCTTTAAAGCATCCATTTCCGCTATTCGTGGGGAAAAGCATCAGATTATCGGGCTGTTCTGCATCAATTATTATCTGAACACCCCCCTGCTTACCTTCATGCAGACCTTTACCCCTGTTACGAAAACAGAATCGGAAAATATCTCCGAAACCTTCGTGGAAAATACAGAGGAGCTGATGCTCAATGCACTGGAGGATGCCAAAAAAAACGTTTACAGCAATCTGGCAATCTCCTCCTCCAATAAGAATAAGGAAATCATTGCCCTGCTCTATCAGAAGGGTATCTTTAATCTGAAGGATTCCGTTATCACCATCGCAAACCATCTGGGTATTTCCAAGAATACCGTTTATATGCACATCCGCAACATGAATAAGTAAAATAAAAGGAACTGTTGGATTGAAATTGCTTCATCCGCTCAGTTCCTTTTTTTATTCCGTTTCTTCTATAATAATGCCCTGCTTCTGCAAAAATGCAATATCCTGCTTTGTCAGCTCCGCTTTTTTCAGCAAATCGGGGCGTTTTTTCGCGGTGCGGATGAGTGCCTGCTCTCTCCGCCATTTCGCAATATTCCCATGATGTCCGCTCAGCAGTACCTCCGGCACCTCTCTGCCCATAAATACAGGCGGACGGGTATACTGCGGATATTCCAGAAGTCCCTCGGAAAAGCTTTCATCCTCGAAGGATTCCTCCTTCCCAAGCACCCCCGGCACCAGACGGGAAACCGCATCAATGATGGTAATTGCCGCCAATTCGCCGCCTGTCAGCACAAAATCCCCCAGAGAGATTTCATCCGTCACGATTTCCTGAATCACCCGTTCATCAATGCCTTCGTAATGGCCGCAAAGAAAAACCAGATTTTCTTCCTGCGCCAGCTCCTCTGCTACGCGCTGTGTAAAGGGTCTGCCCTGCGGTGTCATGAAAACGACACGCGCATTTTTTGCCCTCGGCAGAAGGCTCTGATAGGCATCATAAATCGGCTGCCCCTGCATCACCAAGCCTGCACCGCCGCCATAGGGATAATCGTCCACATGCTTATGCTTATTCAGCGTAAAATCACGGATATTCACCGCTTCTATGGAAATATGCCCTTCCTTCTGGGCTCTGCCCATAATGCTGTGCGAAAGCGTCTGTTCTATCATTTCGGGAAACAGCGTCAACACGAAAAACTGCTTCATTTTATCTCAGTCCTTCCAAAAGATGCACCGTCATCACGCGCGCGTCAATGTCTACCTTCAGAATACAGTCCTTGATGGCAGGAATCAGCAGTTCCTTTGCATCCGCATCCTTCTTTACGGCATACACATCATTCGCGCCCGTTTCGTAAATCTTCACCAGCTCGCCCAGTTCTTCCCCTTCGTCCGTCACAACCTGCATGCCGTAAAGGTCACGGGTGTAATATTCATCCTCCTCCAGAGGAATCGCAACGGCATCGGGAATCAGAATCCGCCCGTTTTTATACAGCTCCGCCACGTTGATATCATTGATTTCCTTTACGGTCAGGAGAATCATATTCTTCTGATATGCCACCTTCTGGATATGAAAGACCTCCTGCTTGCCGCGAATTTCCACGGTGATTTCCTTCAGCCGTTCAAAGCGCGTCGGATCCTGCGTCGTCGGGAAGACGCGCATCGTGCCGCGAATCCCGTGTGTTCCGGTAATCTTACCGATTTCAAAATAATTTTCCATATATGAAACCCATTCCTTTTTTATCTGATATGAAAAAGGCGGCAGGAAAAAATCCCACCGCCGTCACCGTTTTCCTCTGCTTACTGCACGATTTCCACGATGATTTTTTTGTCTTCATGGATGCCGGCGGCTTTTACCACAGTGCGAATTGCCTTTGCAATTCTGCCCTGCTTGCCGATGACCTTACCCATATCCTCGGGAGCAACCTTCAGTTCCAGAATCAAAGCACGTTCGTTATCTGTTTCTGTAACCACAACCTGTTCGGGATGTTCCACAAGTCTTTTTGCAATGACTTCTAACAATTCTTTCATAAATCGGCCTCCCTTAAATAGGAATTATTCGCCGATTACGCCTGCTTTTTTCAGCAGAGCCTTTACTGTATCGGAAGGCTGTGCGCCGTTTGCCAGCCATTTGTTTGCTGCTTCTGCGTCTACCTTCAGAACAACGGGTTCCTTTGTAGGATCATAGATACCGATTTCTTCGATGGATCTGCCGTTTCTGGATGTTCTGGAATCTGCTACAACGATTCTGTAAAAAGGTGCCTTCTTTGCGCCCAGTCTTTTCAGTCTGATTCTTACTGCCATGATTTTGTCCTCCTGCTTTTTAAAAATTCTTATTGTTTTGCCTTTTTTATTTCTTAATCCTGACGGAATAAGTGTCCTTGTTTAACGGAAGAAAGGAAGCCTCTTTTTCTTCCCCTTCTGCATATTGTTCATCTGCTTCATCATTTTTCTCATTTCTTCAAACTGCTTGATGAGGCGATTCACATCTGCAATGCTTCTGCCGCAGCCTGCGGCGATACGTTTCTTTCGAGGTCCATTCAGAATAGAAGGATTTGCGCGTTCTTCCTTCGTCATGGATTGGATAATGGCTTCGGTTCTTGCCATTTCCTTCTGGGGGTCTACCCCGTTGAGCGCCGATTCCAGATCAAGCTTGCCCATCCCTGGGATACCGGGCATCATGCCAAGCAAATCCTTCAAGGGGCCCATTTTCTTAATCTGCTGCATCTGGGAGAGGAAATCCTCAAGTGTGAAATCGTTGGCACGCATTTTCTTTGCCATATCCAACGCTTCCTGCTCATCGATGTTCGCCTGCACCTTATCAATCAGAGAAAGCACATCGCCCATCCCCAGAATACGGGATGCCATACGGTCGGGATAGAAGGGTTCCAAATCCTCCATCTTCTCGCCCATACCGATATATTTAATGGGTTTGTTTGTTACGCTTCTGACAGAAAGCGCGGCACCGCCTCTTGCGTCACCGTCCAGCTTTGTCAGAATGATACCATCCACACCCAGCTGCCCGTCAAAGCTTTCCGCAACCGTAACTGCGTCCTGCCCTGTCATTGCATCGACCACAAGCAGAATTTCCTGCGGTCTGACTGCTGTTTTGATGTCCTGCAATTCCTGCATCAGTTCCTCGTTGATATGCAGACGACCTGCCGTATCGATGAGGATAACATCGTGGTGTTCCTTTGCGGCATATTCCAGTGCCTTTTGGGAAATTTCCACAGGGCTGACCTCTGTCCCCATTTCAAATACGGGGATGTTGTAATTTTTCCCAACGACTTGCAGCTGCTTGATTGCCGCAGGTCTGTAAACGTCACAGGCAACCAGTAAGGGGTTTCTGCCCTGTTTGCGTAACTGCCCTGCCAGCTTGCCGCTTGTGGTTGTTTTACCTGCACCCTGCAAGCCAACCATCATGAAAACAGTGGGCGGCTTTCTGGAAAAGGTCAGCTGCGCCTGTGTCGAACCCATCAGTGCAATCAATTCCTCGTTTACGATTTTGATCACCTGCTGACCGGGATTCAACCCCTGCAGTACCTCCGTACCGACAGCCCGTTCTGTTACTTTTTTAATAAATTCCTTAACAATCTTGAAGTTAACGTCTGCCTCCAGAAGGGCGATTTTTACTTCTCGCATGGCAGCCTTAACATCTGCCTCCGTCAGCACACCTTTACTTCTGAGCTGCTTGAAGACCTCCTGCAGCTTATTGGAAAGATTTTCAAATGCCATCAATCGCGACCTCCTTTCAGGACAAGATATCGTCAGCGATTTTTTTCATTTTTGCGATTGCCTTCACCACGGACGCATCCGGATTTTTCTTTTCCAGTCCCTCCATGATGTGCTTCATTTCCTGTACGGCTTTTTTCTGCGCCTGAAAACGGGAAACCAACTGCAGCTTTTCCTCATAATCCAGGAGGATTTTCTCCGTCCGCTTCAGCTGGTCGCGGACAGCCTGTCGGCTGATGGATAATTCCTCGCCGATTTCCGTCAGGGAAAGGTCGTTCTGATAATGCAGTTCATATACCTGCTTCTGTTTTTCCGTCAGCAATTCGCCATAAAAATCATAAAGCAAAGTCAGCTGCAAAATATCATCCATGTTCTTCCTGCCTCCTGTAAAGGATAACTACTTTACAATCACCTTGTCTATCCTACCAGAGAAATCTCCCCTTGTCAAGTATTTTTCCTTTACAGAGAAAACTTTTTTCCGATTCGTGTTTTTCCGATAAAATCAACGCTTTCGCGCCCGTCTGTCCTTCCGGAAAGGACAGCTTATTTTCAGTTTTCCTTCCACACCGCAGGGTAATTCATGCAGTCATACGTCCGTTTTTCTCCCGAAACCCAGACCGCACTGTAATGCCCCTGCTTGGAATTGAACCGCCAGAATGCCTTGGGACCTGCCCCCGTCAGATGGCAGTGCATGGCACTCAACGCCCCGTTATGGGAAACCACCAGAACGTGCTTGCCCTTGTTCTCCCGAATGATTTTTTCCAATCCCTGCGTCACGCGGTCATAAAATTCCAGGAAAGCCTCTCCGTTCGGCATCCTTCTGTCCACCCAATCGGTCAGCCAACCCTGCCATTCCTCCAAATCCGCTTCGGACATTTCCTCCCAGGTGCGGTTTTCCCAATCCCCGTAGTATAATTCGCGAATCTCGGGAACGGGGTGAATTTCTCTCCCGTCTGCAATGATTTCTGCCGTATGATAGGCGCGCTTCAAATCACTGGAATAAATCGCATCAATATGTATGTTCTGAAATGCCTCTTTCAGTTCTTCTGCCTGCGCGATGCCCTTTGCATTGATATCCGCATCATACCAGCCGTAGAACATATTTCTGGCATTCATATCCGTTTCACCATGGCGTACAAAATAAATCTTCATGCTCCTACCTCCTGTTTCCTTCCCATTGTACGATAAAATACCGCCGCAATGCAACAGAAAAAGCGGATACCTTGTCTGCACAAAGCACCCGCTTCTTCCATTCATTCTCTTATTTTACAGCAAAAGACATACAGTCTGTGCACTGGTCCTGGGTCGGATTCATTTCATGTGTGCCTACCTGAATAGATTCCAGTGTACAGTAATTCTTTGTGTTGTGATGATGTCTGCACTGCTCAACAGTACATTTGATACACTCATTGCAACGTTCCATAAAAATCCCTCCTCAAATTTGGTACAAACCTAGTATGCACTGTTTTTTTGAAATCATAACAG
>JBNMGO010000155.1:0-4133 GCA_050872285.1 Anaerotignum sp. | reverse complement strand
TATCCTCAATCAGCGGCGCATAAATCGTTGTAGTATGTCCATCATTGTTGTATTTGTTGAATTTATCCCCCAGAGCCGTATAAACCGCGCGCAGGCGTTCATCCTTTCCTGCCGCAACAACGCTGTATTTATCCGCGCCGCCCATGGAATATTTCTTCGCCAAATCAGCCGTATAAAGCGTTGTATCCGTTCCGCCGTAGGTAAAGGGCGCGCAGTAGGTCGAACCCAGTGCCGCATAATTCCGATACCATTCTGTCGGCAGAATGTCCTTATCCCTCGGTTCGCCCAGAATATCCCGACACGCGCTCGCCTTGATGTAGCCCTCTAAGCTGTCATCCACGCTCCCCTCCGCAAATTCGGAAAGAAATGCGCGCAGGGCAGGCTCGCCCAGCTTCACCAGTTCGTCATACTGTGTGCATTTCAGGTAATCTGCATAATTCGAGGAGGTCAGCTTCTGCGCCGCAATCTCCCCTGCCAGACTATCCGCCAGAATCATCTGATAGGACAGGCTCCCCTCTTTCGTCTCGTCAAGAAAATCCCCGGAAAGCATCTGCTGCATCCGTTCCTGTGCCGCTGTCGCATCCATCTGAGATAATGCAAGAATCTGCTCGGGTGTCGTAATGCCTTCATAGAAATAACGGTTAATCGTCAGCACAAAATTACGGAAGGTTCCTTCGTCGCTCGCAAAATCGCGCAGATCCTGCTCCCCGAAGTATTTCTTTGCCTGTTCTCTGTCAAACGTGAAGGATGTCACCACCTGTCCGTCCCCCTCGTCCACATGGTGCAGAGAAAGGTTATAATCATCCGCGTTATCCACTAATGCAAGGAAAATCATCCCCTGCATCTGCATCCAGCGGTCATCCGTATAGCTTTCCCCATCCACGGTATATGCGGTTTTCTCGCTGCTCCGCCATTGCAGATGTCTTCTCACGCCGTAAGGCTCCTTGTCCGTATAAAGCTCAATCCCCTCGCTGTCATTCGTCACCCCATCGGGCAGGGGCAGTAAGCCCAGAATCTTCCCAACGCCGATATGGTCGCCGATATATTGCAGCTTTGCGCCATAGAGTTCATGCACGATTTCCTCCGTATAGTCCCCGTAAACCGTTCCCGAAAGTGTTGCTTCCGTCGGCTCGGTTTCCGCACAGCCGACAAATGCCGTACCGCCGCAGACCACCAACGCCGCCGCCAGGAATAAAGCAATGCCGCGTTTTTTCTGCGTCATATCGAAAATATTTTCAAACCGCATCTTCAATTCCTCCTTTCCACCCGAAAAAGCCGTGCTCATCTGCATATTTTTGCTCTTTGCCTCGCGCACCGTCCGCAGGATTGCCATGCTGTAAGCCTCGCGTTCCGCCATGCCGCAGTCCTCCATCACCGCAAGGTCGCAGGAAAGCTCCATGTCCTTTTCCGCAAGGTGCGCCATCCCATGCACAAAGGGATTGAAAAAATGCAGTGCCCTTGCCAGCAGCAGAACCCCCTTAAACCAGAGGTCCTTTCGCTTGCAGTGCGTCAGCTCATGCTTTAAAATCAGCCGCATTTCCGCAGGCTCTCTCTCCTCGGAATTCAGATATACCGCCGTTCTGAAAAATCCGACACAAAGGGGACTCGGCAACGCTTCGCAGAAATAAATCGCAGGACGTTTTTCCATCCCCATTTCCATGCAAAGCGAGTAATAAATATCCAGAACGGACGCATCCATGATTTTTCTTCTGCTTCGTCTGAGCATCCGCTGAAAGCCTGCGTAATTCCATCCCTGCCAGGTCAGAAACCCAATCACGCCGCCAAGCCACAGCACATAAGGATATGCAAGAAAGAAATCAAAAATATCCTTCTTTTCCTCGCTTGCCGTCTGCGTTTGTTCCGCAGGGGCAATCGGCGTTGTCTGCTGTATCGGTTTCGTATCTTTTGCATCCTTCTCTGCGAAATAATCGGGTGTTCTCTGTGCAAGCACCTCTCTTGTGCTACTCTGCACCGAAGGCACCTGTACCTGCATCACTTCCATCCGCCCGGGCAGGCTCAGCTGCACCGGCACGCAAAGCCGCACCGCCACCACAAGCCACACCAGATACCGCCATTTCGCCCCGTAGCGTTTCCCCAGAAGATTCGAGCAGAACGCCAGAATCAGAATCACGGGAACGGCAAACAGGCTCATTTCCCAGACTGCCTGAAAAAACTTCTCCATAGTTATGCACCTCCCGTTTTGGAACGAATAAATGCCGCCAGTTCATCCAGATCTTCCTCTGTAATCGAATGGCTGTCATACAGGCTTGCCACCAGCTTCGTCACAGAATGATTATTCACCTTATCCAGAAACGCCTTATTTTCCACCGCCAGATATTCCTTTTCCGCCACCAGTGGGGTATAAAATCGATTTTTCCCTTCCTTGTAGCTTTCCAGAAAGCCGCGGTCAATCAAACGGTTCAGCAAAGTCTGCAACGCAGAAACATTCCAGGGACGCTGTTCCTCTAAACACGCCTTCACCTCCGAGGTGGAAAGCGTTCTGCCGCTCTCCCAGATTACCTTCATGATTTCCAGTTCCGTATCGGGCAATCGCATCAGTTCCGCCATGTGATTTCCTCCTATCTCCTACAAATGTAAGATTTATATTTTTCTATATCATACAACTGTAGGAGTTCTTTGTCAATCCCTTTTTCTATACCCCCTATCCGTTTTTCTGATGGAAACTTCCCTTGACAAAATCTGCTTCTGTGTTATCCTAAATGATATGGATAAAATTCTATCAATGATATCTTATGAAAAAATTACGAGAAACAGCAGAAAAGAGGTGCTTGCGATGAGCAAAACATATATTCCGGAAGGCTATCATTCCGTACTGACCTTATATGAAACACAGAATGCCATCGGCGTGATTCACCACGCTTTTGAAGAACATCTGGGACAGACACTGAATCTGAAACGTGTTTCCGCCCCTCTGTTCGTTGACCCCCATACAGGTCTGAACGATAATCTGAGCGGCGTAGAACGCCCCGTAAGCTTTGAAATTCCCGCAACAGGCACAACCGCAGAGGTTGTCCATTCCCTGGCAAAATGGAAACGCATGGCGCTGTATCGTTATGATTTCCGTCCCGGCAAGGGTCTGTTCACCAATATGAACGCCATCCGCAGAGATGAAACATTGGATAACCTGCATTCCATTTATGTAGACCAGTGGGATTGGGAAAGAGTCATCACTCCCGAAAAGAGAAATGTCGAAGAGCTGAAATTCACTGTACAGGGCATTGTTCTTGCAATCTGTGATACGCTCGAAATCGTAAAGAAAAAATACCCCCGCATCACAACCGAACTGTGCCGCGAGGTAACCTTTATCACCTCTCAGGAACTGGAGGATAAATATCCCGACCTGACTCCCAAGGAAAGAGAAAATGCTATCGTAAAGGAACATAAAACCGTATTCATCATGCAGATTGGCGATAAGCTGCGTTCCGGCGAACCCCATGACAGCCGTTCTCCGGATTATGATGACTGGCAGTTAAACGGCGACCTGCTATTCTATAATGCTGTTCTGGATAACGCACTGGAAATTTCTTCCATGGGTATCCGCGTGGATGCAGCCGCTCTGGATGAACAGCACAGAAAGGCGGACTGCGATAACCGCAGAAACCTGCCCTACCATAGAATGTTGCTCGAAGGCAAGCTGCCCTGCACCATCGGCGGCGGTATCGGTCAGTCCAGACTGTGCATGCTGCTTCTGGGCAAAGCGCATATCGGAGAAGTGCAGTCCTCCATCTGGGATCAGGAAACCATCGAAACCTGCAAGGCTGCCGGCGTTGCACTGCTGTAGTCTATTATCAGGTTTGTATTAGATAGGAGGAATCAACCATGGGATGGGATGATGTTGCAGGAAGAGCAAACGGAAACGATAGAGATAAATATGTAGTCCTTCAGGTTGTGCTGACAGAAAAATTTCTTGGCACAGGCTCCGGAACAGCCAGCTTAACTAATCTGCAGGCGGAAATCAATAAGCAGGCTGCAAAAGGCTATCGCCTGCATACAATTTCCACAACCACCTCTGGCTCCAAGGGATTCCTTGGCGGGGATAAAATCCAGGCAACAATGGTCTTTGAAAGAATTGATTAACCCTGTAAAGGTCTTGTCGATATTTTTTATACATC
>JBNMGO010000110.1:0-5239 GCA_050872285.1 Anaerotignum sp. | reverse complement strand
TGCTATACTTTACTATTATTTTTATGGTACAAAAGAAAAAGAAAGGATGAATCCGATGCAGACAAATTTATATCAGCTTTACAACCGAAAATTAAACGGACTGACGGTATTCCGTGCTCTGTTGGAGGATGCCCTTGTGCAGCGTTTGCAGGAGCTTCTGCGTGCCTGCGAGGAAAGTGACGCAGAAACGCTCACCTGCGCTTATGGTGCGTTTACCTCTGCTTTATTTGAGAAAAATGTGAACTTTTCCGAAGCCTTACTGGAGTTGGTACTTGCGGATGAAAACCGTTTTCTGCTTTCCGCGGCGAAAAAAGAGGTCTGTCCTGTCGCTATCTCTGATGCCGCAAAGCGGGAATTGGATTTCTTTACGGAACTGGCTGTGCTTTCCGCAAAGGCGATAAAAACCATCCTGCCCGAGGAAATTGCTGCTTTCCTGCCCGATTGGGAAACAACGGCTCTGGATTTTTATGATGCCTACACGAAGCGCATTGCTGATGCACCGAAAAAGGGCTATGGCGTTTTTGCGAAATATCATGCGTTTTCCTTCGGGAATAATGGCTTACAGCCTGTGAAGCACCCCGATCCGCAGTCGCTTTCTCAGCTGAGCGGCTATGAACGGGAGGTTGGAATTGTGATGCGCAATACCGAGGCGCTGCTAGCAGGGATTCCGGCGAGCAACCTTCTGCTGTACGGCGATGCCGGCACAGGCAAAAGCTCCACGATTAAAGCAGTGGCAAATGCGCTGCAGGAGGAAGGTCTGCGGTTGATTGAAGTCAAGAAAAATCAGCTGTTCCGCCTGCCTTCTCTGCTGGAGCAGCTTGCGGAAAATCCGTTGAAATTCATTATTTTTATTGATGATTTAAGCTTCGCAGGAAACGATGAGCATTTTGCCGCACTGAAAGCAACACTGGAAGGCAGTGTCACCGCCTGTGCGAAAAATACGGTAATTTATGCGACAAGCAACCGCCGCCATCTGGTGAAGGAAACGATGGGTGAACGCAGTGGGGATGATATTCATCTGAATGATACATTACAGGAGCTGATGAGCCTTTCTGCGCGCTTCGGCATGACGATTACCTTCCAGAAGCCGGATAAAGATGGCTATCTTGCTATTGTGAAGCATCTGGCGAAGGAATATGGTCTGGAAATGCCCGAGGAGGAGCTTTGCACAAAGGCAGAAGGCTTCGCGATCAGACAGAATGGCAGAAGCCCCAGAACCGCAAAGCATTTTGTGGAAACACAGCTGGCGAAACTGTAAAAAGGAAGCAAAAAAGGAAGTCTTTCGACTTCCTTTTTCTATTTCCGTTCTTATTTCATAACTGCGCCTGTATTTGCGGAGGAAACCAGCTTTGCATATCTGGACAGCCAGCCGGTTGTTACCTTCGGTGCAGGTGCAACATAAGCCGCCCTTCTTGCCGCGAATTCTTTCTCGCTTACCTGTGCATTTACCTTATGATTCGGGATATCGATTTCGATGATATCGCCTTCCTTCAGCAGACCAAAGGTGCCGCCTGCCGCTGCTTCTGGGCTGACATGACCAATGGATGCGCCACGGCTTGCGCCGCTGAAACGTCCGTCTGTAATCAATGCAACGCATTTATCCAGCTTCATACCTGCCAGAGCACTGGTAGGATTCAGCATTTCACGCATACCGGGGCCGCCTTTGGGACCTTCGTATCTGATGACAACAACATCCCCGGGATGGATGCCGCCTGCATAAATGGTTGCGATTGCGTCCTCTTCGCTGTCGAATACGCGCGCAGGACCTGTATGGCACAGCATTTCGGGGTCAACCGCACTTCTCTTTACCACGCAGCCGTCCTCTGCGATATTCCCCCACAGAACCGCAATGCCGCCTGTTTCGCTATAGGGGTTATCAATGGGGCGAATCAGCTCGTAATCCTTAACATAAGCGCCCTTGATATTTTCGCCCAGAGTTTTGCCTGTTGCGGTCATAACATCCAGATCCAGCAGACCTTTTTTCGCCAATTCTGCCTGTACCGCAGGGATACCGCCTGCTCTGTTCAGGTCGGAAATATGGGTAGAGCCGGCAGGAGCCAGATGACAGAGGTTGGGAACCTTTGCGGAAATTTCATTGAAGATATCCATATTCAAATCTACGCCCGCTTCGTTTGCAATCGCAAGCAGATGCAGTACGCTGTTGGAAGAACAGCCCAGTGCCATATCGCAGGCAACTGCATTATAGATGCTTCTGGTATTGATGATATCTCTTGCCTTGATATCCTTTTCCACCAGTTCCATAATTGCCATACCTGCGTGCTTTGCCAGCTGCATACGTCCGCTCGAAACATTAGGCAGTGTGCCGTTGCCGGGCAGAGCAATCCCAACCGCCTCACACAGACAGTTCATGCTGTTTGCGGTATACATCCCTGCGCAGGAGCCGCAGCCGGGACAGGTATTTGTTTCATATTCAAACAGCTTTGCATCATCGATGATATTTGCTTTTCTTGCGCCGACTGCCTCGAACATCTTGGACAGGCTGACTTCCTCATTATCCACCAGACCGGGCATCATGGCGCCGCCGGAACAAACGACCGCAGGGATATTCATACGCACTGCCGCCATTACCATACCGGGAACGATTTTATCGCAGTTGGGTACAAGAACCAGACCATCCAGTGCGTGTGCCATTGTCATGGTTTCTACGCTGTCCGCAATCAGTTCACGGCTTGCAAGGCTGTATTTCATGCCAACATGACCCATGGCGATACCGTCACAAACGCCGATGGCAGGAATCATAATGGGTGTGCCGCCTGCCATGCGTACGCCTGCTTTTACGGCTTCTGTGATTTTATCCAGATTGAAATGCCCGGGAACAATTTCGCTGTGTGCGGAAACCACGCCAATCAAAGGTCTGTCCAGTTCCTCTTTGGTATAGCCCATGGCATAAAACAGGCTTCTTGCAGGTGCCTTTTCCACGCCCTGTGTCACCTGTGCACTTCTCAGTTGTTTCATAAGAGCTCCTCCTTTTTCCTTCTCTTATTTCCTCCTCTTGCAAGAAAGGCGAGCCTCTAAGCTTAGAGACTCGCCGTATCTGTCAAATCTTATTTTTTCAGCCAGCTCATCATTTCTCTCAGTTCTTTGCCTACATGGCACAGCTGATGATCTGCCGCTTTTTTGCGGGATGTCAGGAATTTTGCTTTGCCGCCTGCGTTCATTTCCTGAACGAATGTGCTTGCAAATGTACCATCCTGGATTTCAGCCAATACCTGTTTCATACCTTTTCTGGATTCTTTTGTGATGATGCGTTTGCCTGTTACATAGTCGCCGTATTCTGCTGTGTTGGAGATGGAATATCTCATCTTATCGAAGCCGCCTTCGTAGATCAGGTCTACAATCAGCTTCATTTCATGGATACATTCAAAGTATGCCATTTCGGGTTCATAGCCTGCAGCTACCAGTGTTTCAAAGCCTGCTGTCATCAGTTCGCAAACACCGCCGCACAGAACTGCCTGTTCACCAAACAGGTCTGTTTCTGTTTCTTCCTTGAAGGTTGTTTCCAGAATACCTGCTCTGCCTGCGCCGATTGCTGCTGCATAAGCCAGTGCAAATTCTTTTGCTTTGCCGGACTTATTCTGTTCTACTGCAATCAGGCAGGGAACGCCGCTGCCCTGTGTATACAGGCTTCTTACGATATGGCCGGGGCCCTTGGGTGCTACCATGGATACATCCAGGTAATCCGCAGGCTGAATCTGGCTGTAATGGATGTTGAAGCCATGTGCGAACATCAGTGTGTCGCCTTCCTTCATGTGCTTTGCAATCTGGTTTTTGTAGATTGCGGGAGCCAGTTCATCGGGAACCAGCATCATAACTACGTTACCAGCTTCTGCTGCTTCTTCAATATCCATAACCTTCAGACCTGCTGCTTCAGCCTTTGCAATATGTGCGGAGCCGGGTCTCAGACCTACAACAACGTCTACGCCGCTTTCCTTCAGGTTCATTGCATGCGCATGACCCTGGCTGCCGAAGCCAATGATAGCGACTGTTTTGCCGTCCAGCATACCTAAGTTACAATCCTGATCATAATACTTGTTAATCATTTGAATCTCTCCTTTTTTTGTCTTATCTTTGGTGTGTATATCTTTAATCCGTATGGATTAAATGCCTTATTAAATACCCTTTAAATACCTGTTAAATGTTTTTCCTCGCTGGAATCTCTTGCCATGCCGGTTACACCTGTACGGGAAACCTCGATGATATCATAATCCTCCAGCATGCTCATAAAGCCGTCAATCTTTTTGGGCGAGCCTGTCAGCTCGATAATCATGCTTTCCTTATTCAGACCGACCACCTTGCCGCGGTAAATTTCCGTCATTTCATGCAGGGCGGAGCGTTCATTCTGGGTTGCCTTGATTTTTACCAGAAGCAGCTCTCTGTAAAGGCTGTTGGTATCGGGCAGGACATACGCTTCATTGACGTTTTCCAGCTTTTTCATCTGTGCGATAATCTGATACAGCACATTTTCATCGTCCCCATTGACCACCAGTGTAATCTTTGTGATACCGGAAACATTCGTTTCGGATGCGGTAATGGTGCTGATGTTAAAGCTTCTGCGGCCAACCAGACTGGAAATGCGTGCAAGTACATTCGGCTGGTTTTCTACCATCAGGCAAATCACGGTTTTATTGACTGCTTTTTTCTCCATAATTGCTTTCATTTCCCTGCACCTCCTTATTCCAGAATCATATCATCTACGGTGCCGCCGTTGGGAATCATAGGCAATACCTTGATTTCTCTGTCGATATCACAGCAGATCCAAACAGGGCCTTTTTCCTGCAAAGCCTGTTTGAATGCTTCCTTGAAGCCTTCCTCTGTATCCACATGGAAGCCCTTGCCGCCAAAGCCTTCGATGACCTTTACGAAATCGGTCTTTCTTTCGGGGGTTGTGTAGGCGTAACGTTTGCCATAGAAGGCTGTCTGCCACTGATACACCATACCCAGAACCTTGTTATTCAGGATGACAGTGATGATGGGCATTTCCTCGCTCACCGCTGTGCAGGCTTCGTTCAGGTTCATGTGGAAGGAGGCGTCTCCTGTAAAATGAACCACTCTCTTTTCCGGGAAAGCCGCCTGTGCGCCGATGGCTGCGCCGTAGCCATAGCCCTTCGTCCCCAGACCGCCGCTGGAAAGAAAATGTCTTGTTTCCTTATGCTTGATGTACTGTGCCGCCCACATCTGATGCTGACCGACATCGGTAACATAAACCGTATCCTTATCC
>JBNMGO010000227.1:0-3210 GCA_050872285.1 Anaerotignum sp. | reverse complement strand
TAAGGAAACCAGAGGGATGAAAACGAACAGCGTCAGAATGGGAATCAGAATCTGTGTGACTGCGATGTCAAAATACGCCTCCTTATGCGTCAGCTTACAGATTCCAAGCAGCGTAATCTGTGCGCCCTGATGGGGCAGTGTGTCCAGTGTGCCTGCCGCGATTGCGCCGATACGGTGTACCGCCTCCAGGCTGACACCCATGCTCTTGTAGGTATCCGTCAGTGCGGCAAAGGCAACGCCCATACCGCCAGAAGCCGAACCGCAGACACCTGCACAGATGGCAATCGTAACCGCTACGAATACCAGAGGAGAAATGGAGAGATTTTGCAGATGGTTGATGAGATAATGGAACCCATCGGTCTGCTCCACCACGCCGCCGAAGCCGACAACAATCGCCGTATTCAGAATTGCCGAGCCGGAATCCGCCGCGCCCTTGTTGAAAACCTCAATCCATTTGTTGATATTCGCAACCTTCTTGAACATCAGCACCACCGCCAGAATAATACCAACGGTAACAGATGTTTCTACAGGCAGCTTCAGTGCATTGAAGCAGAGGATGATTGCCGCAATGGGAATCAGTGCAATAATGGGATGGGGCAGGTTGTCGGAGGAACGTTCCTCCAGCTCCTCTGTGGCAAGCTGCATTTTCAGGCTTGCGTCATCGAAAAGCTTGCCCTGCGCCGTAAATCTTCTTGCTCTCCATTCCAGCCAGAGAAAAATCATCAGAAACTCCGCAACCGTAGCAATCAGGGAGGGGACGAATGCTGCCGTTGCAGGCGTGCCTAAGCTTTTCATGGCGATGGTGTTCTGAATGGAGGGAGAGCCGGGTGCCGTCATGGACCATGTCCAGCAGCCGGCGGAGATTGCCGCAGGAATCAGTCTGCGTGTCAGGTTGGCACGCTTGAACATCTGCAAGGCAATGGGGTAAACCACGAAGAATACCACAAAGCCGCTTACGCCGCCGAAGGTCAATAGCCCTGTGATGCACATAATCATGGGTGCCACAAAATGATTGCCGCAGAAGCGACCCATCGTTCGTGCGATGGATTCCGCCGCCCCTGTGAACTGATATACCGCACCGAACAGCGCGCCCACGAAGAAAATCAGAAAATATTTTGTGATGTAATCCGATGTGGCAGGCATGAAGTGGTGCAGCAGAGTATCCAGAATCGGCATACCGGAAAGCACGATTACAAAAATCGTGACAACAGGTGCCAGAATCAGGGCACTCATCTGTCGAAACGCCAGCAGACCAAAGAGGATGATGGCGATAAGCAAAATCAATACGCTGAAATTCATAGTTCCTTCTCCTTTCCCTTATGAAATCCCTTCCGAAAGCCGCTTAACGGAAGTTGGGTTTGCGTTTTTCCAGGAATGCTTGCATCCCAACCTGCTTGTCCTCAGTTGCGAAGCAAAGACCAACCAAGTCCTTCTCCACCTCCAAAGCATTCATCAGGTCTAAATCTGCGCCTTTGTTGATGGAGAGCTTTGCATACTTGATTGCCATTGGGGACACCTTGAGGATATCAGCCATCAGTGCCTTTGCCTCATCCAGCAGTGTATCCGCAGGAACCACTCTGTTTACCAGACCATAGCGCAGGGCAGTCTGTGCATCGATGTGCTTGCCGGTGTAAATCATTTCCTTCGCCAGACCTGTCCCAATCAGACGGGGCAGTCTCTGTGTGCCGCCGAAGCAGGGGATGATGCCAAGTGTTACCTCGGGCTGCCCGAAGACTGCCTTTTCGGATGCGATACGGATGTCGCAGCTCAGTGCCAGTTCGCAGCCGCCGCCCAGTGCAAAGCCGTTGACTGCGGCAATAACGGGCTTGTTCAGTGCTTCAACCTTGTTGAAGGTTGCCTGTGCATAGCCTGCATAATCTCTGCCCTGTTCGCTCTTGTAGGGCTGCATCTGCACGATGTCTGCGCCGGCAACAAAGGCTCTGCCTTCGCCTGTGATGATAACGCCGTAAATGTCATCTTCTTTTGCCACATAATCGAATACCATCTGTAATTCGTCCAATGTCTGGTTATTCAGTGCGTTCAGTGCCTTGGGGCGGTTCATGGTAACCACCAGTACGTTGTTTTCCAGATCCAGTTTCAGGTTTTCCAGTGCGTTTGTGTTCAGGTTTTTCATAATCAATTCCTCCTTGATGTCTCATTTGGTTTGTTTGGTGTTTTTATTGTTTTTGTGCATTTTTTATATTTTTTTGCGGAAGGACACAGCCTTTTTGTACGCTGATGCCTGATTTTTGGGTACAAAAAGAACACCTGCTGTTTTCGCGTTTTTCACGAAACACCCGATTTTCCTCGGGGGCGGAAACCCGCAAAAACAGCCTGCGGTGTCTCTCCCGTTGTTACCGTATGAAGTTATCGTTTTTGCAGCTCATATTTTGCAATTTTTTTATATAATGCGCTGCGGTGGATGCCAAGCTCATTGGCTGCCATCTGGCAGTTCCAGTTGCAGTTTTTCAGTACATCCGCCAGAAGGCCTCTTTCGTATTCCTCCATCATCTGGTTCAGCTTCTTTCCGCCGACCACCTCTTCCGAAAGCTGATGACGGGAAACCATCTTCGAGGGTAAATCCGAAAGCTGAATAAGGAAGTCCTCGCAGGCGGCGTATGCGCTTTTGATGACATTATCCAGTTCTCGAATGTTGCCCGGCCAATCATAATTTACGAAGCAGTCCCTTACCTCGGGGGAGAGGGAAATGCCTGATTTATAATCGGAATTCAGACGATTCAGAAAATAGGATGCCAGCTCCACAATGTCCTCTCTGCGCTCCCGCAGGGGCGGCAGCTCAATGTGAATGACATTCAAACGGTAGTAGAGGTCCTCTCGGAATTCCCCTGCGGCAATCATCTCCGGCAGGTTCTTCCTCGTTGCTGCAATGATGCGGACATCCACGGGGATGGGCTTGTAGCCGCCGATTTTCTCAACCTCCTTTTCCTACAGCACACGCAGAAGCTTTGCCTGCATCCCAAGGGGCATATCCCCGATTTCATCCAGAAAAAGTGTGCCGCCGCTCGCCAGTTCAAATTTCCCTTTCTTGCCGCCTTTCTTCGCCCCTGTGAATGCGCCTTCCTCGTAGCCGAACAGTTCGCTTTCCAGAAGCTCGTTGGGAATGGCGGCACAGTTGATGCTGACCATCGGCTTTTCGCGCCGCTCGCCGTTGTTGTGAATGGCGTTGGCAAAAACCTCCTTGCCTGTACC
>JBNMGO010000182.1:0-3724 GCA_050872285.1 Anaerotignum sp. | reverse complement strand
TTGATGTAGTTGCAGCCCACTGCAAGGTTATTGCTTCTGTTTCTGTCGCTGTTTGTATAGGTTGTGTAATAAGACCCAATCAAATCGGTTACATGGGAGTTATCCTCCGCCGTAATCTTGGGCTTTGTCACCTTTGCCGCAATTTCTGCTGTGCCGCTCTTGCGTGTTTCCATCACCTTCGCCACATGCTTTGCGGTTTTGTCCTTCTCCATGGCAAGACCTGTCTGCTCGGGAGAAACCACAAATCTGCCGTTCTGTCTCACAACGGTACTGTCAACGGCATCCTGATTGAATTCCTCTGCGACCTCGTCCAGCTTTGCGCTCAGCATTTCTGCATCATAGCCATAGGTCAGCTCAATATCCACGCCGTCCTTCAGCAATTTCGCACCAACCTGAAAGCGTTCCTCGTCCGTACCGGTACGTCCCGTTTCGTATGCCGCCTTTACGGCATCCTCCACATGGTAACCCGCGCCGATGTCCTCAAAGGGAATGTCCCATTTCTGCAGCGCGTCTCCTTCGCCATACTGCAGAGTCAGAATCTGCCCGACAACCTCGGATTTATATTTTTCCTGCAGCTGCGCCACAGCTTCTTCCTGACTCAGACCGGATACATCTTCGCCGTTAATCGTAACGCCATGATAAATGCCTTCCTGCGCCAGCAGGTTCATCACCTTTCTTTTATGTACTTCATGATACCCAAACGCAGCCACTGCCACAAGCAGAACAAGAACACCTATGATTACCAAAGACTTTTTATTGTCACCGCGCTTTTTTGCCGGCTGATGGTGATGCTGTTGATGTGCCTGCTGCTGATGCCGCTGCTGTCGTGGTCTGTTGCTTTCCTCCAAATCTCTTCGCCCCCTATTACTTGTATGTTACCTGCCGATTCGGCATGCTTCTGATACAAAATTCGTTCTGTTCCGACTGTTTTCCGCAAAAAACTATAGTCCTACTTATCATAACGAAGTATCCTGTAAATTACAAGAACAATTCCTTGAAAAAATCCTTACATTTTTGTTACGAAAACAATACATCCTATTTTTCCGCCCTGCCGCTCAATAAATCCCGTAGCCCAGAAACGGCGCAACCAGACTCAGTACCATTGCCGCCGCCAGAAGCAGCGCAATGCCTGCGGCAATTTTCTTTTTCATCTGATATTTATCCTTCGGTTTCATCGTTTATTTCCTTCTTTCTCCTTATTTTTACGGAACACCGCATCCGCATCCAGTCCCATTTCCGCCAGAAAGCGAGAGGGCTTCCGTTCCTTTTCATATCTTTGCTGAATCGCGGAAAGGCAAAGCTTTTCGGATGCCCTTGTCATGGCAACATAAAACAGCCTCCGCTCCTCCGCAACCGTATCCAGTCCTTTTTCATGCGGCACAATGCCTTCCACCAGAGAAGGCAGGAACACCGCCCGAAATTCCAGACCCTTCGCGCCGTGCATCGTCATGAGGGCAACGCCGTTTCGTTTCTGTCCCTTTTTTCGGCTCTGCTCCTTCATCTGTAAACTCAGCCGTTCCAGCTGTTCCCGAAAGCCGCGCACATCCGCGCAGTCCTTCGCCGTTTCCATAATCTCGTCCGCAATCTCCTGCAAAACTTGGGCACTCGTTCTTCTATATGCTGCAAATTCCTCTAAATATTCATCATATCCAATGACTTTACGAATATATTTCAACGCATCATAGGGCGTGCGTTTCCGAATCTGATTTAAATCAATCCGCAGATTTTCCAGATTTTCCTCCTGCCATCCCTTCAAAGACGGGCAGACAAAGAAGCTGCGCAGCAGTGTATACGGCATGGTTTCGGCTTCTGCAAGCAAATCTTTGCCAATATAGCGTTTCGGCTTATTCAGAATCCGCCGCAGTGCGCTGTCCGATTCCTCGTTTTCCGCAAGCAGAAGATACGCAAGCAAATCCTTCGCCACCCAATGCTCATACACATTACCACTATTATCACGCAAATCATAGGGAATCCCTCTTTTATATAATTCTCTGGCAAATGCGCCGCCCTGCAGATTCGTGCGGTAAATGACCGCAATTTCCGTCAGCGGTACGCCCTCATCCAGAAGCCTGCCGATTCTCTCGCCGATATGTGCCGCCTCCTTCGCCGCATCCTCCGCCAGAAAAAATGTCACCTTATCGCCATCCGCACCGATGCCCTTCATATTTTTCACAAAGCGCACCTCATTATTGCCGATGACCCGTTCCGCCAGATTGACAATCCGCTCCGTCGAACGATAATTCGTATTTAATGTTACTTTTTTTGCTGTCGGGTAAAGCGTCGGAAAATGGAGCAGAAAATCAGGCCTTGCGCCGCGGAAGGCATAAATGCTCTGGTCATCATCCCCCACCACAAAAAGGTTCTGATGGCGTTCTGCCAGAATCTGCAAACAGGCAAACTGTGCCTGATTGACATCCTGAAATTCATCCACCAGAATGAATTTATATTTTCGCTGCCAATAGTCCCGTACCGCCGCATCCTCGCGCAAAAGCTGATAGCACTGCGTCAGCATATCGTCAAAATCCAGCTTTTCGTGCCGTTCCTTATAGCCTTCATAGGCACGATACAGCTTACGAAATTCCTCCACAGGCATCCCTGTCGGCGTGAAGCGGTTCGGTTGCTCCAGCTCGCTGTTCATCAGGGAAAGCTGCGAAAAGAACTGCGAAATATATTCCTCTAAATCGGGAATGTCCCATTTTTCCGCTTCTATGATATTTCTGAGGACGGTTCTTCTTTCGTCCTCCTGAAAAATCTGCTCCACATTCCAGCCGTATCTGCTCCGCAGAATCCGAAAAAAGATGCTGTGAAATGTCCCGAAGGAAACACGAGAGGAGCCGTTTAATTTCTCAAATCGGCTTTTCATTTCCTCCGCCGCAGCCTTGGAAAAGGTCAGCGCAAGAATTTCCTGCGGCTTCGCCAATCCTCTTTCCAATAATCTGGAAATGCGGCAAAGCAATACCGTTGTTTTTCCGCTGCCCGGCCCTGCCAGAACCAGCATTGGCCCGGTTTCATGGCGGACTGCCTCCTGCTGTGCTTTATTCAGCTTTCTTCCCACGGTATCGCCTCCCTTTCGTTTTCTTTCTAAACATTAAGTATACCACATCTTTCCGCCAAATGCCAAAGAAACGCGTATTCTGTCCCATCTTAATAAAACCTTATAAAAACCCTAACGTGTTTTTCATTGCGTAAATTTCTATTCTGTATTAAAATAATACATGTTTCAGGTGAAGCGCCTGAAATTAAAGCTTTGAAGTAAAAAATCCAAAGAAATGTTTTCCAGACATAGAAAACACGGAGGTTTCTAATGAATATTGGTATTTTTTCCGACACATATTTTCCACAGCTGAACGGCGTGGCAACGTCCATCCGCACGCTTACGCATGCGCTGCGCGAAAAAGGACATACGGTGTATATTTTCACCCCATCCGACCCACGCTGTGAAGGACAGCCTGATGAGGAGGATATTTTCCGTCTGCCAAGCATCCCCGTTTATTTCGTACGGGATTATCGTGCAGGCTATATTTTCCCACCGCACATTCTGAAAAAAATTAAAAATCTGAATCTGGATATCGTGCATACACAGACAGAATTTCCCTTAGGCTTTCTGGGGAAGCTGGTTTCCACCACGGAGGGCATCCCCATGGTGCATACCTATCACACGATGTATGAGGATTATGTGCATTATATCGGCGGCGGACACATCATTTCCAAAAACATGGCGCGC
>JBNMGO010000153.1:0-4171 GCA_050872285.1 Anaerotignum sp. | reverse complement strand
GTTTGTCAGGTGAGAAGCCTTCTTCGCCATGCCGCCCAGAGAGGTATAGCGGCGCAGCTGTGAACGCACCCTTGCCAGCACCTCAATCGGGTTGAAGGGCTTCGTGATGTAGTCATCCGCCCCGATGTTCAGCCCCAGAATCTTGTCGCTGTCCTCACTCTTTGCAGTCAGCAGAATAATGGGGATGTTCGAGGTTTCTCTCAGCTTCACTGTTGCGGCAATCCCGTCCATCTGCGGCATCATGATATCCATCAGAATCAGATGAATGTCATGCTTGGCAACGATATCCAGTGCCTCCTGCCCGGTGTAGGCGGTGAAAATGTTGTAGTTTTCCGTGGATAAATAAATCGACGAAGCGGATACGATATCCTTTTCGTCATCGCAAATCAAAATGTTGTACATGGTGCACCTCCGTCATGCTGTGATTCTATCTTACCGAAACGATTTTAAGAAAATCGCAGGGAAATGTTTAAGTTTTCCTTAATCCTTGCGGATTCTTTAAGGAAAGTGTAACACATTTCGCGTCTTTTGGGGAGAAGAAGTAGAAATCGTAAGATTTTCTTAAATATTTTCGGGGATTGTTGTCAGACTTGGGATTTTCTGCTATGCTGAAAAGAAAAAGGGGGATGTATTATGGAATATTCGATTGCGACTGCGATTTTTGCTTTTGTGCTTTGCGGCATGATTTTTCTGGTGCAGAAATTTCTGGAAAAAGTAGACCCCTCGGTTGAAAGAATAGATATGAGCAGATTCGTTCCGTATATGGTGATAGCAACGGTCATTGCCGTAATAAGATTACTTACGTTGAAGTAAAAAAGGGGAGAGACTGAAATGAGAAAAATAAAGGTCTGGATGGTTATGGTGCTGCTATTGCTGCTGCCGATGCCGTTTGTCTGGGAAAGATACGGGAACAGGATTTTTTACGGCTATATGATGTATTGGAATCTTCTTTTTATAATGGGTATTTTGTTTTTGTCAGCATCTTTTTTATTTAAGAGCAGATTTCGTATTTTTCCAAAAGCGTTCGGCAGTGCAATGCTTTTGTATAGTTATTTCTGGATATCAATGCTGTTTTGCAGCGCCCTGCCTGCGAAAATACATTTTTGGCAGGTATGGAAACTTCCGATGTGGATTAGTTTTATCGGCGCAGTGGGAACAGCGGCTTGTGTATTTGTTGGAGAAGTAAAACGGATTTCGTAAAATAGAAAAGGGAGTCAACAAACTCCCTTATTTTTATCTTAAAAATAGGTTGGTTCTTCCCAAAGCACAATTTTGTTTTGTGCGAGGGATTTTTTTACATCAATCAACCTCTGATTGCGGCTGCCGCAGAACCGCAGCTCCAGCGAGCGTTCCGCCAGAATGAAAGGCCCATCCACGAGCACATCCGTTTCCTTTAAAAGTGCCAGCTTTTCGGCATCGTTTTCCGCCCAGAGTGCCTCCCATGTGTAGCCTGTGTATGTCCATACATTCAAGCCGATTTTATGCGCGCCCTCCGCCAATGCAAGGCAGGGAACGGGCTGCAAAAACGGGTCGCCGCCCGAAAGCGTGATTCCGTCCAGCAGGGGATTTTTCGCCGCCGCCGCAAGAATATCATCGGTATCCGCCCAGGAACCACCCTCGGGGTCATGCGTCTGGGGATTGTGGCAGCCGGGGCAGTGATGCAGGCAGCCCTGTGTAAATATGGTCAGGCGCAGCCCGGGGCCGTCCACAATGGAATCCCCGGTTACGCCGCTCAGACTGATTCTCATAACATTATCAATCCTTTGCTTCTAATTTTACTTCCGTTACGATGGAATGTTTCACTCTGTCGCGCACCTCTGCACGCTTTGCGTTATTGAAACGGTCAAGCGTACCTACCAGATAGCCTGTGATTCTGCGGATGCGCTGGAAACCGTATTCCCCGTCGGTTTCGCTTCTGCCGCATTTCGGGCAGGTATCCCCGATGATGCCGTTGTAGCCGCAGACAGGGTCGCGGTCAACGGGGTGGTTGATAGAGCCGTAGCCAATGCCCTGTGCCTTCATGTAGCGGATGACCTTTTCAAAGGCATCCAGGTTTGTGCTGGGGTCGCCGTCCAGCTCGATATAGGTGATATGTCCTGCGTTTGTCAGCTCATGATAAGGTGCTTCCAGCTGAATCTTCTTATATGCGCTGATGGGGTAATATACAGGAATATGGAAGCTGTTTGTGTAATATTCTCTGTCTGTGACACCTTCGATGGAGCCGAAGCGTTCTCTGTCCATGCGGACAAAACGACCGGACAGCCCTTCCGCAGGGGTTGCCAGCAGGCTGAAGTTCATGTGTGTCTGCGCGGAGAGGTCATCCATGCGCTTTCTCATGTGCCCGATGATATCCAGACCAAGGTTCTGTGCAACCTCGCTTTCGCCGTGGTGTACGCCAAGCAGTGCCTTCAGTGCCTCTGCCAGACCGATAAACCCAACGGAAAGCGTGCCGTGCTTCAGCACCTCTCTCACCTCATCATCATAGTTCAGCTTTTCGCTGTCAATCCAGACACCCTCGCCCATCAGGAAGGGATAGTTGTGTACTTTTTTCTTCGCCTGAATTTCAAAACGTTCCATCAGCTGGTCTACCACAAGGTCAATCTTTCTGTCCAGTTCGGAGAAGAACCAGTCGATGTTTTTGTTCGCCAGAATGGCGATACGGGGCAGGTTGATGGAGGTGAAGCTTAAATTCCCTCTGCCGTAGGTGATTTCCCGTTCGGGATCGTTCACATTGCCGATGACACGGGTACGGCAGCCCATGTATGCGATTTCCGTTTCGGGATGTCCTTCCTTATAATACTGCAGATTATAGGGTGCATCCTGGAAGGAGAAATTCGGGAACAGACGCTTTGCGCTGACGCGGCAGGAAAGCTTGAACAGGTCATAGTTGGGTTCGCCGGGGTTGAAGTTTACGCCTTCCTTCACGCGGAAAATCTGGATAGGGAAGATGGCGGTTTCGCCGTTGCCCAGACCTGCCTCTGTCACCAGCAGCATGTTTTTCATAACCATACGCCCCTCTGTAGAGGTATCCATGCCATAGTTGATGGAGGAGAAGGGAGTCTGCGCGCCTGCGCGGCTGTGCATGGTATTGAGGTTGTGCAGCAGTGCTTCCATTGCCTGATAGGTTGCCTTATCGGTTTCCTCGGTTGCCTTTTTCGCGGAGAAGGACTGAATCTTGTCCAGAATTTCTTCGGGTACGCCGATTTCCAGAAGCAGTGCTTTTTCCCTGTCGGTGTAGGTCTGAGAACCGTCCAGTGTAGGAATCAGGTTTTCTGCGGTCAGTGTTTTAAAGACGTCCTTTGTTTTTTCTGCGTGTTCCGGGCAGTCCATTACCTCGATTAAGGAGGTCAGGTTGGAACGATAGCGTTTTTTGTAGGTCTTTGCAACGCCGGGAGCCAGACCGTAGTCGAAGTTTGCGATAGACTGACCGCCGTGCTGGTCGTTCTGATTGGACTGGATGGCGATACAGGCCAGAGAAGCGTAGCTTGCGATATCGTTAGGTTCTCTCAGTACGCCATGTCCGGTGGAAAAGCCGCCGTGGAACAGCTTGATTAAGTCAATCTGACAGCAGGTGGTTGTCAGGGTATAGAAGTCTAAATCGTGAATATGAATATCCCAGTTTCTGTGTGCCTCGGAATGGGCAGGGTTCAGCACATAGCTTTCGTAGAAATGCTTTGCACCCTCGGAGCCGTATTTCAGCATGGAGCCCATGGCAGTGTTGCCGTCGATATTTGCGTTTTCACGCTTGATGTCGCTGTCAGTCGCATCCTTGTAGGTGATGTCCTCGAAGGTTTTCATCAGTCTGTCGTTCATGTTTCTGACTCTGGTGCGCTCTGCGCGGTAGAGGATGTACGCCTTTGCGGTACGCACATGCCCGTGGTTAATCAGCACACGCTCTACGGTATCCTGAATCTGTTCTACCGTAGGGGAGTCAATCTGCTTTTCTTCAAAAATATCGGAAACCTCCTGTGCAAGCGCAAGGCAGGTCGCATATTCTTTTCTGCCGATGGTTGCCGCAAAGGCTTTTTCAATGGCGCTTGCAATTTTGTTGATATCAAAATGCACGGTGCGCCCGTCTCTTTTGGTGATGGTTGTAATCATAATCCTTCCCTCTTTCCGAAATCTTCTGTTTTTCTATTTCCATTCAAATGAATTTTTATCTCAAATAAAC
>JBNMGO010000335.1:0-2105 GCA_050872285.1 Anaerotignum sp. | reverse complement strand
TATCTCTTCTCCGTTGTTACAGACCATAGAATAGCATCTTTTTGTCGAAAAAGCAAAGGGGAATCGCTGGCAATGCCTTTTGCCAAAAAAGAGAACTCTTTCGTCCTTCTGTCGAAAAACGGTTGTCTTTTTCCGCTCCCCTATGATACAATCACAATGAGAAAGACAGAGGTGTAGTTGCTATGGAAAAAATGAAAACCGCATTATCCCATTGCGAAATCTGCCCCAGAAGCTGCGGCATTGACCGCACCGCAGGCAAAACAGGCTGGTGCCGTGCGCCATTCCTGCCGAAGGTCGCTCTTGTCAGCGGACATCCATGGGAAGAACCGCCCATCAGCGGCACAAAAGGCTCGGGCACGGTCTTTTTCAGCCATTGCAATCTGGGCTGTGTCTTCTGCCAGAATCATACCATCAGTCAGGACGGCTTCGGGCAGGAAATCAGCGTCCCCCGTCTGGCGGAAATTTTTCTGGAACAGCAGGAAAGAGGCTTCCATAATATCAATCTGGTTTCCGCGGTGCAGTTTATTCCGCAGGCGGCAAAGGCTCTGGAGCTGGCAAAGGCAAAGGGGCTGCGGATTCCCGTTGTCTATAATTCCAACGGCTATGAATCCCTGACGGGCTTGCAGATACTCGATGGTCTTGTGGATGTCTATCTGCCCGATTTCAAATATTGGAACGATGACCTCGGCGTTGCCTATTCCCATGCGCCGCATTACAGAGAAACCGCCGCTGCCGCCATTCTGGAAATGCGCAGGCAGGCGCCGCAGGATGTCTTTGATGCGGATGGCATCCTCCAAAAGGGACTGATTCTGCGCCATCTGGTATTGCCCGGGCAATATCGGGACAGCATGCGGATTCTGGACTGGGTCAAAGCATCCCTCGGCGAAGAAACCCTTGTTTCCCTCATGAGCCAGTATACGCCCATGTATCACGCGAAGGAAATCAAGGCGCTTTCCCGTAAACTGACAACCTTTGAATACGAAAAGGTCATTGATTATTTTTTTGAAATCGGCTTAAAAAACGGCTTTATGCAAAAACGCTCTTCGGCAACCGGCGAATATACCCCGACCTTTGATTTATCGGGTGTTGCCGCCGCCGAAAGCTTTATAAAAAGAGAGGAGAATCACCATGATTAAAAAAGAGAGAGTTGTTACCGTAGAAGGTCTGAGAGACGGCAAGGGCAGTGTGGAAATCCATCACATTCTGGAAGGCGAGGATCTGATGGGCCACGGCACCATGTTTGCGCGCGTCATCGTAAAGCCCCACAGCTCCATCGGCTGGCATCAGCACGTTGGCAATACAGAGCCTTATTACATCCTCAAGGGCGTTGGCACCTTTGTGGATAACGATGGCACAAAAACAGAGGTACATCCCGGGGATGTCTGCACCATCAAGGTGGGTCAGTGGCACTCCATGGAAAATAATACCGACGAAGATATGGAAATGATTGCATTCGTTATGAATGAAAATTAAGCCGAAATCAGAATTTCAGCAAACAAAAAAGGCGGATAGGATATTACCCTATTCGCCCTATTTTTTATTTATCGAATGATATTCATCTTTTCCGCAAAAATCGTCAGATACCCCAGCGCGCCGTTGCTTTTTCTCAGCAGTGCATGGTATTCCCTGCCGCCTTCCACAGCATAGACCTCCTCTTTCAGCCATTTTGCCCCCAGAAGATAGCCCTCCTGCTCCAGAATTTTATAATTTTCAAAAACAGCCTTTTTCACATTGCCCTTCAGCGTCAGCGTCAATGTTGTTTCCTTCATTTCCAGCCCCTTCAGCTCACAGCCTGCAAAGGTCTCGCTGTTTTCTTCGGTGCAGTCTGCGGCATATTCCGCTTCTTTTGCGTCCGCAAGCTTTTTCTGCTCCTCGCACCATGCCTTCAGCTGATGGCGCACCTCTTTTGTCGCAATATCCAGCGCCAGCACACGCATATCCGCAACCTCCGCCTTAATTTCGATAGGCAGGATTTCCTCCATGCGCTTTACGGTTTCTTCGTGGTGCTTCATGAATGCGACCTCTGCCGCAATCTTATCAAAGGCTTCTCCTTCTTCTTCCTTCATCTGTTTCACAAAGGCACGGCGGCGGCGTGTATACAAATC
>JBNMGO010000017.1:0-10357 GCA_050872285.1 Anaerotignum sp. | reverse complement strand
TTATCATTCGGCTTTCGGGGATTGATGCGCGCAAGAAGGTAAACAGTATCACGAAGGAAGAACGGAAGCGTCTGGTTGGGCTGTTAAAAGCACTGCCGCTGACGATTACGGGGACAACGGGATATAACGAAGCGGTTGTGACCTGCGGCGGCATTCAGGTGAATGAGATTGACCCTGCGACGATGGAGAGCAAATATGTGAAGCATCTGCATTTTGCAGGCGAGGTTCTGGATGTGGACGCATATACGGGCGGCTTTAATTTACAGATTGCATTTTCCACAGGCTTTGCGGCAGGGAATGCAGTCTGTGCGGAATAAGGAGGAAAAAGCATGAAACGATTTGCCATTGCGGTGGATGGGCCTGCAGGCTCGGGCAAAAGCACCGTTGCAAAAATGGTTGCCAGGAAGCTGGGCATTATTTATGTAGATACGGGCGCGATGTACCGCACGGTTGCGCTGTTTTGCACAGAAAAGGGCATCGACCTTGCGAATGAAGCGGCTGTGGTTGCGGCGCTGACGGATTTGCAGATGAAGATTGTGCCCGAGGAGGGCGGTCAGCGCATTTTTCTGAACGGAAAGGACGTTACGGCGGAAATCCGCACGGCGGAAATCGGCAAGGGTGCGTCCACGGTTGCGGTGTATCAGCAGGTGCGCGCGCGGATGGTGGAATTGCAGCAGGAAATGGCGCAGGAACACTCCGTTATCATGGATGGCAGAGACATCGGGACGGTCGTTCTGCCCGATGCCGAGGTGAAGATTTATCTGGATGCCGGCGTGGAGGAACGTGCGCGCCGCCGTGTGGGGGAATTGCAGGAAAAAGGCGAAACGGCTGATTTTGAGGAAATCAAGAAAATGATTCTCGAGCGAGATTACAACGATATGCACAGAGCGCACAGTCCTCTGAAAAAGGCGGCGGATGCCATTTCTCTGGATTCAACGGGCATGGGCATTGAGGATGTGCTGCACGCCATTCTGGATATTGTTGCGGAAAGGGTGAAATAAAAATGGAAGATACGGAAAAGAAATCATGGGTCTATTATGTGGCGGTTTTTCTGGTGAAAATCTGGTATGCCATTATGTTCAAGGTGGAAATCATCGGGAAGGAAAATATTCCTGCGACAGGCAACGGTGTGATTTGCAGCAACCATTACAGCAATTATGATCCCATTTCCACGGCACTTTATCTGGACAGGCTGCCGCATTATATTGGGAAGAAGGAATTGTTCAAGAATAAGCTGTTTTCCTGGATACTTGACCAGCTGGGCGTATTCCCGATTGACCGTAAGGTTTCCATGGATATGGAGGCGGTAAAGACGGCAATTAAGCTGTTGAAGGAAGGTAAGATTGTCGGCATTTTTGCGGAAGGCAGAAGGGTAAAGGCAGGCGAGGACGTTGCGGCAAAGGCAGGCGTGGCACTTTTTGCCATGAAGGGCAACGCACCCGTCATTCCCTGCGCCATCAGTGGTACGTATAAATTCCGCAGTAAGATTACGATTCGCTACGGCGAGCCGCTGACCTTGGACGAATTTCGGGATAAAAAGCTGACGACAGAGCTGATGGGCGAAATCACAAAGGTGATTATGGATCAGGTGGAAGAATTGAAGGTGAAGGAATGAGCAACGTAACACTGGCGGCATCCGCAGGGTTTTGCTTCGGCGTGAAGCGCGCGATTGAAATGGCGTATGCGGAGATTGAAAAAAATAACGGCACACCGCTGTATTCCTATGGTCCGCTGATTCACAACAAAGAGGTCACGAATGATTTGGATACCAAGGGGCTGCATATCATTGAAAGCCTGGACGGGATTGACGAGGGGACGGTTGTGATTCGTTCCCATGGTGTCGGAAAATTTCTGTATGATGCACTGGAGGAAAAGGGTATGCGGATGGTGGACGGCACCTGTCCGTTTGTCAAGAAGATTCATACGATTGTGAATGAAGCATGGAATCAGGGCAAAAGCATCATCATTGCCGGGGACGGCAAGCACCCCGAGGTGCAGGGCATCAACGGCTGGTGCGGCAATGAAGCCATCATTCTGGAAAGCCCCGAGGAGGCAAGGGCGGCAGAGCTGGATGCGGAGAAGGACTACGCTGTTGTGGTGCAGACAACCTTCCGCCAGAGCAAATTTGACGATATGCTTGCCATTCTGAAGGAGAAGGGTCTGAAAATGGATATTTCCCAGACCATCTGCTCCGCGACGGAAAAACGGCAGAAGGAAGCCATGGAGCTTTCCCAGAAAGTGGATAAAATGATTGTCATTGGGGACAAAAAAAGCTCCAATACCCAAAAACTGGTTGAGATTTGCAAAAAAAATTGCGAGAATACGGTTCATATTGAAACAATTTGCGATTTAGTGTTGAAAACTTTCAAGAAGGATGATAAAATAGGTGTAACTGCGGGTGCGTCCACACCACCTGCAATAATTAAGGAGGTAGTAGTTACTATGAGCGAAATTGAAAATGTAAACGTTGAAGAAGTGAGTTTTGAGCAGATGCTGGAAGATTCTCTTGTTACCCTGCACACAGGCGATGTTGTAAAAGGCACCGTTATTCAGGTTGTAGGCGAAGAGGTTTCCGTTAATCTGGGTTTCAAATCTGACGGTGTTATCCCCAGAGGCGAATTCAGCAGAGATACAACAGTAGTTCCCAGCCAGGTTGTACAGCCCGGTGATGAAATCGAAGTTTTCGTTGTTCGTGTAAACGACGGCGATGGCAATGTACTTCTGTCCAGAAAGCGTATCGAAGAACAGAAGGGCATGGAAGATATCGAAAAGGCATTCAATGAAAAGACAGTTGTTACAGGTACTGTAACTGACGTTGTTAAGGGCGGTCTGATCGCAGTTGTAAACGGCGTAAGAGTATTCATCCCTTCCTCTCAGGTTTCCAACAGATTCATCGAAGATCTGAGCGTATTCAAGGGTCAGGAACTGGAATTCAACATCATTGAAATGGATAGAGTAAAACGTCGTATCATCGGCGGCAGAAAGGCTCTGGTTGAACAGGAAATCGCAGCAAAGAAAGCAGCTCTGTTTGAAACAATCGCAGTTGGTTCCAAGATTGCAGGTACTGTTTCCAGACTGACAGATTTCGGTGCATTCGTTGATCTGGGCGGCGTTGACGGTCTGATCCACATCTCCGAAATGAGCTGGGGCAGAATCTCCAACCCCAGAGAAGTGCTGAAGGAAGGCCAGGAAGTTGAAGTATTCGTTCTGGATGTAGATAAGGAAAAAGGCAAAATCAGCCTGTCCCTGAAGGATGCAGACAAGAACCCCTGGAAACTGGCTGCTGATAAATATGCAGTTGGCTCCATCGTAGAAGGTAAGGTTGTTCGTATGGTACCCTTCGGTGCATTCGTTGAACTGGAACCCGGCGTAGACGGTCTGGTACACATTTCCCAGATTGCAAACAAGCACGTTGTAAAACCCGAAGATGAACTGAAGGTTGGCGAAATCATCAACGTGAAGGTTCTGGAAGTAAATTCCGACCAGAAAAAAATCAGCCTTTCCAAGAGACAGGCAGATGCTCCTGTGGAAGAAGCTCCCGCAGCAGAATAATCCCGTGTGCAAAAGCTCCCATTGTGGCGTGACCATGGTGGGAGTTTTTTATTGAAGTTTTTCGAAAGCTTTTTCTGACAGAGTGAAGGGATATAAAGAAAAACTCTATGAATGTTTTTGAAAAAATTCAATCAAAATTTTTTTGGCAGAAAAGAAACCTTGCAGAATCGGCTTTTTGCCCTGCTTTTTCTGCAAAACGGCAGTTCTATGAAAATTTTTATATATGCAGGTTTTGAATAATATTAAAAAAATTCATAAAAATGCTTGATTGATAGAAAAAACATTAAAAAACGATAAAAAAACCGACATTGTTATGGATGTATTTTTATGATATAATTTTTAGGTAATTTCGTGGGATAGAGGAGGAAAGTGCATGAATAAACATGAAATCTTCCGTTTTATTGATCATACCCTGCTGAAACAGAACGCAGTCTGGGAACAAATTCGTGAAATTTGTCAGGAGGGAATGGAATTTGGAACGGCCTCGGTCTGTATCCCGCCTTCTTTTGTGAAGCAAGCCGCGGAATTTGTGGAAGGAAGACTTCCCATCTGCACGGTTATCGGGTTCCCAAACGGGTATCAGACAACGGCAGTGAAGGTCTTTGAAACAGCGGATGCGGTGCGAAACGGCGCAGCGGAGATTGATATGGTCATCAATATCGGCTGGGCAAAGGCAAAAAACTATGATGCGATTTTGCAGGAAATCAATGCGGTCAAGGATGCCTGCGGTGAGAAGCGGTTAAAGGTCATCATTGAAACCTGCCTGTTAACAGAAGAAGAAAAAATTGCTCTTTGTGATGTGGTGAGCCGCTCTCGGGCGGAATTCATCAAAACCAGCACAGGCTTTGCCGGCGGCGGCGCAACGCTCGCGGATATCCGACTGTTCAAGGAACATGTGACAGGGGATACGAAGATTAAAGCGGCAGGCGGCATCAAATCAGTTGCCGATGCGGAGGCTTTTCTTGCGGCAGGGGCTGAACGGCTGGGCAGCAGTTCCCTTCTTGCCATGCTTCGGCAGGAAATCAAGCAGTAAGTCAGCGGAAAACAGCTGGCTCATAAACATGGGAAAAAGTAAAAAGGGAGGAATTTATAATGAGTTTATTGAAGAAATTTGCAGCTATGGCAATGGTAGCAGTAATGGCAGTCGGCATGACAGCATGCGGCGGCGGTGATGATGCGGCAGACAGCAAAACTTATGTGATCGCAACAGATACAACATTTGCACCCTTTGAATTCCAGAATGACGCAGGCGAATATGTAGGCGTTGATATGGATCTGCTGGCTGCAATCGCAGAAGACCAGGGCTTTAAATATGAACTGCAGTATCTGGGCTTCGATGCGGCTGTACAGGCACTGGAATCCGGTCAGGCTGACGCGGTTATCGCAGGTATGTCCATTACAGATGAAAGAAAAGCAAAATTCGACTTCTCCGATCCTTATTTCGACAGCGGTGTTGTAATGGGTATCGCAGAAGATAATAATGATATCAAATCCTATGAAGACCTGAAGGGCAAAAAGGTTGCCGTTAAGAGAGGTACAGAAGGCTATGACTTCGCGGAATCCATCAAGGATCAGTATGGCTTTGAAACCGTTGTATTCGATACCTCCGATGCAATGTGCATGGACGTTAAGGTTGGCAACAGCGTAGCCTGCTTCGAAGACTACCCCGTACTGGGCTATGGTATTTCTCAGGGCAACGGTCTGAAAATGGTAACAGAAAAAGAACAGGGCAGCTCCTACGGCTTTGCAGTTGGCAAGGGCGAAAATGCAGAACTGCTGGAAATGTTCAACACAGGTCTTGCTAACCTGAAAGAAAACGGCAAATATCAGGAAATTCTGGATACATACATCCAGGAATAATTCCTTAAGGAGTAGTGCCTCATGAGTAGTTTTTTTGAGTATGTGGGACGGTGTATGCCTCAGCTGACCTTAGGTCTGAAGCTTACACTGCAAATGACAGTCCTTTCATTGATTTTGGCTGTGATTGTCGGTATGGTGATGTGCTTGTTCAGCATTTCCAAGGTGAAGCCTCTGAACTGGATTTCGGGTATTTATCTGAGCCTGATTCGTGGGACTCCCCTGATGGTACAGGCATTCTTCATCTATTTCGGTATCACAGGTGCGTTACATATCCGGATTACATCCTTTAGTGCAGCGATTCTGGTTCTCTGCCTGAATGCCGGTGCATACCTTTCCGAAATTTTCAGAAGCGGTATTGCGGCAGTCAACAAGGGACAGATGGAAGCGGCGAGAAGTTTGGGTCTGCCTTACGGCGTTGCGATGCGAAAAATCATCCTGCCGCAGGCAATCCGTATCGTAATTCCTTCCGTGCTGAACCAGTTCATCATCACATTGAAGGATACCTCTATCCTTTCCGTTATCGGCTGCGGTGAGCTGATGCGTCAGGGTCAGCTGATTGTTGCAAGAAACTATCAGAGTTTCCAGACCTATGCGATTGTTGCGGTTATGTATTATGTTGTTGTAATCGTGCTGACAAAAGCATTCCAGCTGGTTGAAAGGAGGTTGTCAAACAAATGATTAAGGTAAAAGTAGAAGAATTGAAAAAAAGCTTTGGCAGCCTTGAGGTTCTGAAAGGGATTGATCTGGAAGTCAAGGAAGGGGAAGTTGTTTGTCTGATTGGTCCTTCCGGTTCCGGCAAGTCTACCTTTCTGCGCTGCCTGAATCGTCTGGAAGAAACGACTGCAGGCACTGTTATTGTTGATGATAATGATATTACAGATCCCAAATGCAATATCAATAAGGTGAGAGAAAATATCGGCATGGTATTTCAGCAGTTCAATCTGTTTCCTCATCTGAGCGTATTGGAAAATATTATGCTTGCGCCTGTGGACAGAAAAAAGCTGACCAAGGCAGAAGCAAAGAAAACAGCGGAACGCCTGCTGGCAACAGTCGGACTGGCGGAAAAGGCAGGGGAATATCCTCCCAATCTTTCCGGCGGACAGCAGCAGCGTGTGGCGATTGCGCGTGCGCTGGCAATGAACCCCGATATCATGCTGTTTGACGAACCCACCTCCGCGCTTGACCCCGAAATGGTCGGCGAGGTTCTGGAGGTTATGAAGCAGCTTGCGAAGGACGGCATGACCATGATTGTGGTAACACATGAAATGGGCTTTGCCAGAGAGGTTGCTGACCGTGTGATTTTCATGGACGGCGGCTATATCGTGGAGCAGGGGACACCGGCAGAGGTGTTCGGCAATCCGCAGAATAAGAGAACACAGGATTTCCTGAATAAGGTTCTTTAAGTACCATTCTTTCCATACAAAAAAACGAAGTCTCGGATTTTTTATCCGGGACTTTTTTTGTGTATACAGGTTGTATAAAGCAGGAAAGCATTGGGAAAAGTGAAATTGAATTTAACAAAGATTTTACAAAACTCATACGAAATGACAAGGGCAGAAAAGAAAAATATTAAAATTCTGTTCATTCGGTGGAATTTGCCAGAAAACGACGATTTTTCGTTGCGGCTGTCTGTTGTTTATGTTATCATTATTCAGGATGTAAAACAAAGATTTTACATGGTTTTTAGGAAAATTTTACAATCAAATCGAAGAAAAAACGGAGGAAAAAATGAGTTCTATAGTAATTCCCTTTATTGGTGGTCTGGCGATGTTCATTTATGGCATGAACATCATGGCGGACGGCTTACAGCACGCTGCCGGCTCCAAAATGAAGAAGATTCTTGAAGTGCTGACGCAGAATAAGCTGATGGGCATTGCGCTGGGTGCATTGGTAACGGCGATTATCCAAAGCTCCTCTGCCACAACGGTTATGGTTGTCGGCTTTGTAAACGCAGGACTGATGAATCTGACACAGGCGATTACCGTCATCATGGGTGCGAATATCGGTACCACCATCACGGGTTGGTTGGTTTCCGCAGGCGAATGGGCGAAGATGTTCAGCCCTTCCACACTGGCTCCCATCGCGGTTATGGTCGGCGTGATTATTACGCTGATGGGCAAAAAGCAGCAGAGCAAGGACGTAGCCGGTATCATCATCGGGTTTGGTATCCTCTTTATCGGGATGAATACCATGTCTGACGCGGTGTATCCGCTGCGGGAATCCGAGGTATTCAAGACAGCCTTCGTTTCCATGGGTTCTAATCCGTTTCTGGGGATTCTGGTCGGCGCAGGCGTAACGGCGATTATCCAGAGCTCCTCTGCATCGCAGGGTATTCTGCTGTCTCTGGCATCCGCAGGGTTGGTTCCCACGAATGCGGCAGTATTCATCATCATGGGGCAGAATATCGGTACCTGTGTGACCGCAATTTTAAGCTCTATCGGTGCAAGCAAAAATGCGAAGTGCGTTGGTACCATGCACCTGACCTTTAATATTTCCGGTACGATTATTTTCAGTATCATTGCGATGATTCTGTTTGCAAGACTTGACCCTTCCTATGGCGAAGGCATCATCAATATGACGCAGATTTCCTTTATTCATACCGTTTTCAACATCGGTACCACGATTATTCTGATGCCCTTCAGCGGTTGGATTATCAAATTTGCCATGAAGGTAAACGGCATCAAGGCGGTGGAAACAAAGAACGACGAAGCAGAACTGGTGCATCTGGACAAGCGTATGATGTCTACCCCTTCCGTTGCGGTAGAGGGTGCGAAGCTGGAAACCATCCGCATGGGACGCATTGCGAGAGAGAACCTTTCTCTGGCACTGTCCACGCTTTCTGACCATGACGAGGAAAAGATTGCAGATGTAAAGGAAAGAGAATTTGTCATTGATAAGCTTTGCGACAGCATTTCCAAATATCTGATTGATTTGTGCATGCTGCATCTGAGCGATAAGGATAACGAAATGGTAACCTCCCTGCTGAATACCGTCAGCGACATGGAACGTGTGGGCGACCATGCGGAAAATATCGTGGAGCTTGCGGAAGAAATGCGGCAGGAGGGCATTTCCTTCTCCGATACGGCTTTGGAGGAACTGAACGAAATGTCCACTACAACACTGGGCGCGTATGATAACGCGGTCAAGGCACTGGAACTGGATGATATCACCTATGCGGTCAAGACCTCTTTCTTAGAGGATCAGGTTGACGCGATGGAAAAGAAGCTGCGCGCAGGGCATATCGAGCGTCTGTCCAATGCGGAATGCAGCGTGAACGCCGGGATTCACTTCATTGACCTTCTGGGGAATCTGGAACGTGTTTCCGACCATGCGATGAATATTGCGCAGGTTGTTTTGAATGAGCACAGAGCGGAAAAGAATTTCCATGACGAAAAAACCGTGGAATAATTGACAATATAAAAGGAAAAGAGAGCCTTAGATGTTCAGGAGTCGGACAGACTCTTTGGGGTCTAAGGCTTTTTTGAAAGGGGGAAGCGTTATGACGGCTTTGATGAAGATTCAGTCCTTTATTCAGGCGTATGTGAAGGCGATTGCGTCCATTCTGGATGCGGATGTTACGATTGTGGATAATGAACTGGTTCGCGTGGCGGGAACGGGCATTTATGCGGACGAGATTGGCAAAACCGTGACCCACGGGAATTTCTTCAATCATATTCTGGTTTCCGGCGAAAGCGGCAGCATTACGGACAGCATGGCGGATTTGAACTGCAAGGTCTGCGAAAAGCGCGCAACGTGCAGAGAACTGGCAAATGTTGCCTATCCCATTTTCAAGGAGGGGGCTGTAGTCGGCATCATTTCCATCATTGCCTTCAGCGAGGAGGAACGGAAAAACCTTCTGGAAAACAGGGGGCAGATGGAGGAATTTCTGAAATATATGTCTGTTCTTCTGGAAAGCAAGCTGTATACGGATGAAGCGAAGGAACGACTGGAGCAGCAATTACAGGTGGTGCATGACGCGGAAAAGGGATGGTCCTTCGTTGGGGACAGCCCGAAAATGAAGGAAGCCATTCGGATTGGCAAAAAGGTTGCGAAATCGAAATCGACGGTATTTCTGCGTGGCGAAAGCGGCACGGGGAAGGAGATTATGGCGAAGATGATTCATGCGCTGAGCGACAGGCATGATAAGCTGATGATTTCCATCAACTGCGCGGCGATTCCCGAAAATCTGGTGGAAAGCGAATTATTCGGCTACGAGGAAGGCGCGTTTACGGGGGCGAAAAAGCATGGCTCCATCGGGAAATTTGAACTGGCGCACGGCAGTACGATTTTTCTGGACGAAATCGGGGACATGCCTTTGCCGGTGCAGACAAAGCTGCTGCGTGTGCTGCAGGAAAACGTGGTAGAGCGGATTGGCGGCACGAAGCCGATTCCCATTGACATCCGCGTAATCTGTGCGACGAATAAAAATATCGAAGAGATGGTGGAGGAGGGAACCTTCCGCGAGGATTTGTATTACCGTCTGAACATCATCCCCATTGAACTGCCGCCCCTGCGGAAGCGAAAAGAGGACTTGCCTGCGCTGATAGAATATTACATTGCGTACTATAATCAGAAGCTGGGGAAGAATATGCGCGGTGTTTCACCCGAGGCGTTGCAGACGCTGACCAGCTACGACTGGCCCGGGAATGTGCGCGAAATGAAAAATATCATAGAATATCTGGAAAATATTGCGGAGGGCGAAATCATTCAGCTTTCCGATTTGCCCGACCATATCGTGATGCGTTCCGCCAAAGGCTTTGAGGATTGGTCTCTGGATGAAATTGTGGAGGACTACGAAAAGCGTGTGCTGAGCAGCATGGTGAAGAAGGGCGCAACGCTCGAAGAAAAAAATCAGCTGGCGGAAAATCTGAAAATCAGCCGCGCGACATTGTATCGTAAGCTGAAAAAGTATGATTTATTATAATTCTTAAAAATGAGAACTGTT
>JBNMGO010000377.1:0-1871 GCA_050872285.1 Anaerotignum sp. | reverse complement strand
TCGTTTACCATCCGCAGAAGCTCCGCGAAGGAAACGGGGGTTTCCAGATTTTTGCCGTAGGAGTTTACATTCTGCCCTAAGAGCATAACTTCCTTTACGCCGCCTGCCGCAAGCTTTCTTACCTCCGCAAGGATATCCTCAGGGGTACGGCTGCGCTCTCTGCCGCGCACATACGGCACAATGCAGTAGGAACAGAAGTTGTTGCAGCCAAACATGATATTGACCGATGCCTTATAGGGGAAATGGCGGATGGCAGGTAAATCCTCCACAACCTCGCGCTGCTCCTGCCAGATATCATACACCGTTTCGCCGCTTTCCATGCGCGTTGCCACAAGCTCGGGCAGCTTATAGAGATTAAACGTACCGAATACAATATCGACATGACGGTATTTCTGCCGCAGAGTTTGCAGCACCGTTTCCTGCTGCATCATGCAGCCGCAAAGCGCAATGACCGCATCGGGATTTTTTGTTTCCTTATAATGCTTGAGCCACCCCAGCTTGCCATATACCTTCTGCTCCGCATTTTCGCGCACACAGCAGGTGTTATAGATGATAAAATCGGCTTCTGTTTCCTCGTCTGTTCTGTCAAAGCCCATTTCATCAAGCATGCCTTCCAGCTTTTCGGAATCATGAGCGTTCATCTGGCAGCCCATTGCAAGGGAATAGAATTTTTTCTTTCTGCCGTTTTCTGCCGCAAAGGCATCATTTTTTGCACGAATCGCGCGGATATATTCCAGCTGTCTTGCCAGTTCTGTTTCGCCCGGCTTAACAGCAGTTCCAGCTTTCCTTTCCATTCTTTCTTCCTCTCGAAACTGAATTCTTATGAAAAGACAGTCTTTTCACAAGTATATTTCAGTATAGCATACCTTCCGCCCTTTCTCAATGATTTTTCCCCAAAACTTGCAGAAAAGGCAGGCGAGGAGAATTTTCCGCAGAATGTTTACAAAACGTTCATATTTCAGCCATACCAAATTCATATTGACAGGTTATGATAAAGATGTCCTCAGAGAAGAGGATAATGAATTAACATAGTATACATACCCTCCCCTTTACAGAGAGCCACTTCCCCGGTGGCTCTTTTCCCTTTTTATACGCCTTTTTCGGATTGTCTTTTTTTCTCAGATTTGCTATACTTGAAAAAACGAATCCAAAACCGATATCTGATAAGAAAGAGGTGCATTTTTCATGAATGAGATTTTATCTGATGCAAAAAAGATTATCCATACCGCCATTCAGGCATCCCTTCCCGATGAAGCCGTGAAAAAGGCCATCTGCGGCAAGACCTTTGCTTTCGAAGGAAAGGTAATCGTCATTGCCATCGGCAAGGCTGCCTGGAACATGGCGAAGGCGGCGGCGGAAAATATCCCCCATAAAATTGACACAGGCATTGTGCTGACGAAATATGACCATGCGAAGGGCGAAATCCCCGGCTTTACCATCCTTGAGGCAGGGCATCCCCTTCCCGATGAAAACACGATACGCGGCACGCAGAAAATCATGGACGCCGTTTCCGATTTAACCGAAAAGGATACTGTTTTCTTTCTGGTTTCGGGCGGCGGCTCTGCGCTTTTTGAACACCCTGCCGGGAATCTGACCCTAGCGGATTTTCTGGATATCACCGACCAGCTTTTGAAATGCGGCGCGGATATCGTGGAAATCAACACCATCCGCAAGCATCTTTCTGCCGTAAAGGGCGGCAAATTCGCCAAGCTTTGCGCCCCTGCAAAGGTGTACTGCATTGCGCTGAGCGATATTCTCGGCGACCGCCCCGATTCCATTGCCTCCGGCCCTGCCTGCGCGGATGCGTCCACCTCGGCAGAAGCCCTTGCCATTGCGGAAAAATACAATCTCAAGCTGACAGAGGAAATGAG
>JBNMGO010000087.1:0-5946 GCA_050872285.1 Anaerotignum sp. | reverse complement strand
TGGGGCAGAGTGGGAGCCTGCCTTTGAACAGCTTCTGGTGTATTTTCTCTATCGGCAGCTGCCCTTTGCGCTGGATGATGGGGAGTATGAAGGCAGAGCCGCCTTTGCGGTGCTCAGCTATGTCATGATTCGCTGGCTTTTGCTGGTACATATTGCTTTGCATGGCAGAGCCGCTTTGTCGGATTTGATTGAAATTGCACGGCAATATTCCGCAGAAATTGAATATTCGGATGAAAATATTGAAATTTTGCTGTACAAAATACAGGAAACATTGTAAAGAAAGTCGCCTTTGGGCGGCTTTTTTTCGCTTTTGGTGTACAGATGTAGAGAATTGTCGGGTTTTGTTTGCAGGGCAAGGACTTTTCATGCTATAATATTATCTATTATACTTTATTGAAAATGCACTTGATTTTGTGATTCTGCAAGGCAATTACGGAAACGAAAAGAGGAGGAAGAAAAAGGAAAATGAGTTCCAAAGAATGCAGTGTAAACAACATTTACCAATTAGAGGGCAGAGTGCCCTTGCTGAAAGCCATTCCCTTTGGTTTGCAGCATATTCTGGCAATGTTTGTTGCCAATCTGACACCGATTACCATCATTGCGGCGGCAGGGGGGCTTTCTCAGGCGGAGATTGCCGTGCTTCTGCAAAATGCAATGTTTATCGCAGGGATTGCAACCCTGATTCAGCTGTATCCCATCTGGAAGGTCGGCTCGGGTCTTCCCATCGTTATGGGGGTCAGCTTTACCTTTGTGACGGTTTTGTGCACGGTTGCATCGAATTACGGCTACCCCTCGGTAATTGGGGCGGTTCTCGTCGGCGGTCTTTTTGAAGGCACACTGGGGCTTCTGGCGAAATACTGGCGAAAACTGATTGCGCCTGTTGTTGCGGCATCTGTTGTTATCTCAATCGGGATGTCCCTGTTTTCTGTCGGCGCAAGATCCTTTGGCGGCGGCTATGCGGAGGATTTCGGCTCTGCACAGAATCTTCTGCTCGGGACGATTACACTGGTGGTCTGCCTTGCGTGGAACTGCTTTGCAAAGGGCTATCTGAAACAGCTTTCCGTTCTGGTTGGTTTGCTTGTGGGCTATGTGGTGGCAATCTTTATGGGCAAGGTGGATTTGTCCGTTATTTTTGCAGGCGGCTTTGTCTCCCTGCCGAAGCTGATGCCCTATAAGCCGGAATTTCATGCAGGTGCGATTCTTTCCGTCTGCATCATCTTTCTGGTTTCTGCGGCGGAAACGATTGGCGATACCACAGCCATGGTCGCGACAGGGCTGAACAGAGAAATCGAAAGTAAGGAAATTTCCGGCTCTCTGGCGTGTGATGGCTATGCGTCTACACTGTCCTCTCTGGTGGGTTGTCCCCCTGTGACATCCTTTTCGCAGAATGTCGGGCTTCTGGCAATGACAAAGGTAGTCAATAAATTTACGATTATGACAGGTGCAGGCTGCATGATTCTGGCAGGGCTTCTGCCTCCTGTCGGGAACTTTTTCGCATCCCTGCCCGAATCTGTTCTGGGCGGATGTACGATTATGATGTTCGGTACGATTATGACTAGTGGGATGCAGATGCTTGCGAAGGCAGGCTTTAATCAGAGAAACGTAACCATTGCCGCATTGTCTCTGGCAGTCGGCGTTGGCTTTACTGCCGCAAGCGAAATTGACCTGTGGCGTATTTTCCCCGAAATTGTGCAGTCTGTATTTTCCGCAAACGTGGTAGCGGTGGCATTTGTGGTGTCTATCGTGCTGAATCTGGTTCTGCCGAAAAATATGGATGTAGATAAAATTTCCGAATAAGAAATCAAAAAAACAACAACACCGATGAAGGATGGAGCATCGGTGATAAAAAAGAGAAGGAATTTAGAGAGCAAAGGAAAGAAGAAAGAGGAAGAAAAGGAGGAACTCATGAGTCGTTTATCTATTGAAACGCCCGGGCGCGCCCAAAATGTCCTGGATGGCTTACATCAGGATATGGAACGCCGCATCGGTGCGAGTGCCTACGGACTCTGTCCGGTGGATATGTCTTTGAATTACCTGCGGCTGTGCCATGCGCAGACCTGTGGGAAATGTGTGCCCTGCCGGATCGGTCTGGGACAGTTGGAAGTGCTGATTGAACAGGTGCTTGACCGCACCGCAACCATGGAAACCATCAACGTCATTGAGCGTACCGCAAAGGTCATTGCCGATTCCGCCGGCTGTGCGATTGGCTATGAAGCGGCACACATGGTTTTGAAGGGGATCCGTGGCTTCCGCGAGGATTATGAGGAGCATGTGCGTCATGGTCGCTGTATCTCCGTGCTGAGCTATCCCGTTCCCTGTGTTTCCGCCTGTCCTGCACACGTTGATGTGCCCGGCTATGTGGCTCTGGTCAATGAGGGCAGATATGAAGAAGCAGTGAAGCTGATTCGGAAGGACAACCCCTTCCCGTCCTCCTGCGCGTATGTCTGCGAGCATCCCTGTGAAGCACACTGCCGCCGCGCGATGGTGGATGATGCCATCAATATCTGCGGTCTGAAACGCTTCGCGGTGGACAACGCAAAGGCAGAGCCTGCAAAGATTCTGTATGAAGAAACAGGAAAAACCGTCGGCATTATCGGCGGCGGCCCCGGTGGGCTGACAGCGGCGTATTATCTGGCGCAGATGGGGCATAAGGTAACCGTATATGAACAGCGTCCCAAGCTGGGCGGTATGCTCCGCTACGGTATTCCCGATTACCGCCTTCCGCAGGCAGTTCTGGAGCGCGATATCGAGCATATTCTGACAACAGGCATCAACGTGATTACGGATGTTTCCATCGGCAAGGATGTGACGATGGAGGATATCCAGAAAAGCTATGATGCAGTCTATATTTCCATTGGCGCGCATAATGATAAAAAGCTTGGCATTGAAGGCGAGGATGCAGTGAATGTCGTGAGCGCAGTCAGTCTGCTGCGCCGCATTGATGAAGGCAATGCGCCCGATTTCACAGGCAAGAAAATCCGCGTCATCGGCGGCGGCAATGTTTCCATGGATGCCACCAGAACAGCAAAGCGTCTGGGTGCGGACAGCGTAACCTGTGTATACCGCCGCCGTGTGGATGATATGACCGCGCTGGCGGAGGAAATCGAAGAAGCAATGGCAGAGGGCTGCCAGATTCTGCCCCTGCAGGCTCCTGCGCGCATCGAAAAGGATGCAGAGGGCAAGGTTGCGGCATTGTGGACGGTTCCCCAGATTATCGGGCCTTACGGCAAGGACGGCAGACCCAAGCCTATCCCTGCGGATGTACCCGAATTCCGCATTGCATGTGACTATGTGATTGTTGCCATCGGGCAGGCGATTGATGCCCGTCCCTTTGAATCCATCGGCATTAAAACCTTTAAGGGGACAATTCAGGCGGAGGATACCAGCTCCGTTGCGGATGTGGATAACGTATTTGCCGGCGGTGATGCGGTTTCCGGCACTGCTACGGTGATTCGTGCCGTTGCGGCGGGGAAGGTTGCGGCAGCAAATATTGATGCCTACCTTGGCTTTGAGCATAAGATTAAGACAGACGTTGTTGTGCCTCCCGCACATCTGACAAATGCACCTCCCTGTGGGCGTGTGAATTTGAAGAGCCACTGCACACCTGATTGCAAGGGCAACTTTGATCTGGTTGTGGATGGCATGAGTAAGAAAGAAGCGGATCAGGAATCCGAGCGCTGCCTGCGTTGTGATTACTTCGGCTTCGGCAGCTTCAGAGGAGGGAGGACAGGAGAATGGTAACAGTAACGATTGATGGACAGCTTGCACAGGTGCCTGCAGGAACAACAATTATGGAGGCAGCGAAGGCGGTCAATGTAAAAATCCCTCATCTTTGCTATTTGAAGGGAATCAATGAAATTTCCGCCTGCCGTATCTGCTGCGTGGAAATTGAGGGCGAGCGTGCAATGGTTGCGGCGTGCAGCAACCCTGTAAAGGATGGCATGGTGGTTTATACCAATTCCCCTCGTGCCAGAATGACACGCCGCACAAATGTGGAACTGATTCTGTCTCAGCATGACTGCAAATGTGCTACCTGTGTCCGCAGCGGCAACTGTCAGCTGCAGGAGGTTGCGAATGATTTGGGTATCCTTGAGATTCCCTTTGAAACACAGCTGCAGAGCGGCTTACGCAGTGCGTGGACAAAAACCTTTCCCCTTTATCGGGATGTAAATAAATGTATCAAATGTATGCGCTGCATCCAGATTTGCGATAAGGTGCAGACCTTGAATATCTGGGATCTGGCAGGGACAGGCAGCCGTACTACAGTGGATGTTTCCGGTAACCGTGTCATTAAGGATTCCGATTGTGCGCTTTGCGGTCAGTGCATTACGCATTGCCCGACAGGTGGCTTAAGAGAGCGTGATGATACCACAAAGGCAAGAGACGTTCTGGCGGATAAAGAAAAAATCACGGTCGTACAGGTTGCGCCTGCGGTGCGTACCGCTTGGGGCGAATATTTCGGGTTGAAACGGGAAGAAGCAACCATGGAACGCATGGCAGGTGCGTTGCGCCGCCTTGGCTTCGATTATGTATATGACACCAACTTTGCGGCAGACCTGACGATTATGGAGGAAGGCAACGAATTCCTGCATCGTCTGAAAAGCGGTGCATTGGTGCGTTGGCCCATGTTCACAAGCTGCTGTCCCGGTTGGGTGCGTTTCCTGAAAGGACAGTATCCCGAACTGACGAATCAGCTTTCCACGGCAAAATCTCCTCAGCAGATGTTTGGCGCAGTTGCGAAAACATGGCTGGCGAAGAAGCTGGATGTGGCACCCGAAAAAATCTGCTGTGTTTCCATCATGCCCTGCGTGGCGAAGAAAGCAGAGGCAGATTTGCCTACCATGCGCGGCGAAAGTGGCGCAGATGTGGATATCGTGCTGACAACAAGAGAACTGGTGCGCATGATGCGTGCAGACCATCTGGATCCTCATTTCATCGAGGAAGAAGCATTGGATTCCCCCATGGGAACACACACCGGTGCAGGTGTGATCTTCGGTGCGACAGGCGGTGTTATGGAAGCGGCGCTGCGTACCGCGGCGTATGTGCTGACAGGTGAAAATCCCGACCCCGATGCCTTCAGCGAGGTGCGGACAGGCCCCGGACTGCGAGAAGCAACCTATACCGTTGCAGGGATTCCTGTGCGCTGTGCGGTTGTCAGCGGCTTAGGCAATGCCCGTAAGATGATTGAACGGCTGAAGGAAGGCAAGGTGCAGTATGATTTCGTAGAGGTCATGGCTTGTCCCGGCGGCTGTGTCGGCGGCGGCGGTCAGCCTATCTCTGCGGAGGATGAGGAGCTTTACGGCGTGAGAGGGGAACGGCTGTATACCCTTGATGCGGAAAATCCCATGCGCTTCTCCCATGAAAACCCCGAGGTACAGGCGTTGTACCATGAATATCTGGGCGAACCTCTGGGCGAAACGGCGCATCATCTGCTCCATACCGACCATAAGGCGTGGAATATGCCCATGCAAGAATAAACGAATAGAAAAAAAAAGGCTGTTGTACTTTTTTGTACGACAGTCTTTTTTGTGGTACAATGAACCCGTTAGGAGGGAAGCGGCATGAAAAAGCAAAGCGTAAAAAAACGAATTTTTGTTTCCAATACACTGATGGTATTGGTGAGTCTGCTGATTTTTTTCGTCATCAATCTATTTATCATAAAGGGCTATGCGGAAACCATCGAAACAGAAATCAAGGCTTCGGCGGTGCAGGTCATGGATAAGCCTGCTTTTGAGAAATTTGTGATGGACTGGACGATAGAGCGGGGCGGCTTTCTGCTCTTTCTGGCATTGGATGGGGCACTTTGTGTGCTTGTTCTGGTGCTGACGGGGCAGGTATTCACAAAGAACCTTTCCCGGCATATCATGGAGCCGTTGGATGCCTTGCAGGAAGGCGCAAAGCGCGTGCAGGAAAATAACCTGACGCAGGAAATTCTCTATCAGGGGG
>JBNMGO010000052.1:0-7410 GCA_050872285.1 Anaerotignum sp. | reverse complement strand
TTGTTTTTTGTGGTTATCCAATTTTTTGAAAGTGGAAATAAGATGCAGTTCATCTGAGTTTGGCTTTACGCCGACCAATTCATCTACGGTTATATCCAAAGCCTCTGCCAATCTAATCAGAGAATCAATCGAAGGTTCATTTCTGCCAGATTCATAATTTGCGATGGCGGAACAGCCATAGTGCAGTGTCTTTGCTAATTCATATTGCGATAAATTTTTCATTTTTCGATATTTTTTCAAATTTACAGAGAAATCCGACATAAAATCACCCCTATCTGGTTATACTACTTTATCCTACTTTAGGCGAAGAGTCAATACTAAGGGCGAGGATGTAGTATTGTTTGGTTAGAGGTGAGGAAAAATGAGACCACTGAAACAGAAGGTCAGCGTTACGCTGGATGAGGACATTGTAAAAAGAGTAAAGGAATTATCCGAAGAACAGCAGCGTTCTTTTTCGCAATATATCAATTTGGTTTTAACGGAGCATTTAAAGCATTTAGAACAAACAGAAAAATAGAATATCGTATTTTTTACAAGCCCTTCAACCAGATTGAAGGGTATTTTTATAAGGAATTCCCTATGGGCGGACAAAAAACCACCCCTTCTCATCCAAACTGGAGAGAGGGGGTGGTTTTTACAATTCCTCTGTCTGGAAGGCGGTATAGCCTTCATAATAATAGCTATGGTCGATGCCCTTCATATAAACCTCGCGGCTATCAGTTTTATCGGTCAATGCATTTTTCAGAAGATATTTTATTTCAATATCCCGAACGGGGCTGCGCTCCATGGCGAGCAGATAATCCTCCTTATCCACCTTACTCCAATCCACAACCCGACCGATTTCGGTTTTCAGAATATGGTCGAGCCAGATGCGCGTGGCGCGTCCGTTGCCCTCCCGAAAGGGATGTGCGATATTCATTTCCACATATTTTTCCACGATTTCATCAAAATCTGACTGTGGCATTTTATCAATATTTTCCAGAGCTGCCGCAAGGTACATCAGCGGTGCAAAGCGGAAATTCCCCTTTGCCAGATTTACGGTGCGGATTTTTCCTGCGAAGTCATAAATATCCGAAAACAGATATGCGTGTATTTTTTGCAGGGTTATAAATTTTCCGGCAGGCAGCTGTTCCAGAATATGATTTTCAAACAATTCGAGGGCTTTTTTCCTACTGATGCGCTCTTCTTCACGGGCAAGCGCGGCAGAGTTATCAATGCCGAGTTTATTTTCAAGCATAGTTGTGTCTCCTTTCTGTCAGGATATTCTAATCATACCATAAAAAGGGCGGCTTTTCAAAAGGAACCGCAAAAGGGCAGGATGTATTTTTCGCAGATTTTCCGTTTTTTCTGCCATAAATTTCGCCCGCCGCAGCAGGAATTTCCATGCAATATCTTTGCGTCCTCCTGTTGGATATGTTATAATATACAATTAGCAAGCGTATACCCATTTTTCGGGTTCATGCCTGCGGATGGCAAGGTTTTTATGATTTTTACGCAGAGGTGTATGATGAAAGGCTATTTTATTTCCGTGGAGGGCGGCGACGGCAGCGGCAAATCCACACAGATGCAGAAAATAGAGGCATATCTGAGAGAGATGGGGCAGGAAGTTCTTCTGACCAGAGAGCCGGGCGGTACGCCGATGGCGGAAAAAATCCGAGAGATGATTCTTGACCCTGCCAATAAGGATTTAACGGGGCGTGCGGAAATGCTGCTTTATGCGGCGGCGCGCGCGCAGCACGTTGAGGAAAAAATTCTTCCTGCGCTCAAAGCAGGAAAGACGGTGCTTTCCGACCGTTTCACCGATTCCAGCATTGCCTATCAGGGCTTCGGCAGAGGTCTTGGGGATATGGTGGCGGAGGTGAACCGCATTGCGACAGGCGGCTTGGAGCCGGATCTGACGATTTTTCTGAACATCACCCCTGCGGCGGGGATGGCGCGGAAAAACCGGCAGGACGGGCATGTGCTTGATCGTCTGGAGCAGGAAAAGGCGGCATTCCATGAAACGGTGTACGCAGGCTATTTACAGCTTGCGAAGGAAAACAGCACCAGAATTGCGGATATTGATGCGGACAGACCTGCCGAGGCTGTCTTTGCGGATATCCAAAAAGCGTTAGACAGAGTATTTGGCTTTGCGCCACAAAAATAAGGAGGGGTTTTTATGAAACTCATCATTGCAATTATTCAGGACGAGGATGCGGGCGAAGTGATTTCCCATCTGAACGAAGCAAAATTTCAGGTAACCAGACTTTCCACAAAGGGCGGCTTCCTGCGTGCAGGCAACACCACCATCATGACAGGTGTGGAGGATGAAAAGGTAGACAGTGCGCTGAAAATCATCGAGGAAAACAGCAAGGCGCGTACCCAGTATGCGACACTGCCCTCCTCCTGCGGTGCGATGCACGGCTTGATTCTGGCGCCCATCGAGGTAAAGGTCGGCGGTGCAACCGTATTCGTACTGGATGTGGAGCAGTTCCACAAATATTGATTCTGAAAAAATCCAAGGAAAGGAGCGGCGGATTTGTATACATTTGAGGAAATCCGGGGGAATACCCCTCTGGTGGAGCAGCTCAGGCGTTCCGCCGCGAGCGGAAGAAGCTCCCATGCCTATCTTTTTCTTGGCGGCGCAGGGGCAGGCAAGCGGCTGATTGCAAACACCTTTGCGAAGGCGCTGCAATGCGAAGGCACGCATCGCCCCTGTGATAGCTGCAAAAGCTGCCATGCCTTCAATCACGGCAATCACCCCGATGTGATTTATTTTCAGCCGTTGAAAAACGGGAAAACCTATACGATTGAGGATGTGCGCGAGCAGCTTTTGGAAACGGTGGATTTGAAGCCGTTTCAGTATGAAAAGAAAATTTATATCATCGAAAAGGCGGATACGTTGAATATCCAGAGCCAGAACGCGCTTCTGAAAACGCTCGAGGAGCCGCCTGCCCACGCGGTATTTCTGCTTCTGGCGGAGCGTGCCGAGGCATTTCTGCCGACGATTCTTTCCCGTGTGGTGGTGATGAAAATCCGTCCGCTTTCGGCGGAAACCGTAGCGGAGTATCTTATGCAGGCAGGACACACCGCAGAGGAAAGCCATATCCTTTCGGCGTATGCACAGGGCAGAATCGGGCAGGCATTGGAGCTTGTTGCGGATGAAGGCTTTCGGGAAATGCGGCAGGATATTCTGGGTAAATTAGAAGCACTGCCTTCCATGAGCGAGGGCGATGCCTATCTGCTTGCGAAGGACTTGGAGAGCTATAAAAACGACCTGCGTTTTCTGGATATCATGGAATTATGGTATCGCGACCTGCTGACGGCGAAAAGTCTGAGGGAAGAAGGATACCTGATACAAAAGGATAAAAAGGATGCCATCTTTCGGGCGGCGAAGGAGCCTGCGGCGGCTCTGGCGAAAAAGGCAGCCGCAGTCAGAACCGCGCGGATGCGTCTGGCACAGAATGCAAATTTTCGGCTGACCATGGAGGTCATGCTGATGGATTTAAAGGAGACTGGTAAATGATAGAAGTAGTTGGAATTCGGTTCAAGAAGGCAGGGAAGATGTATTATTTTGACCCTGCCGGCATCAAACTGGAAAAGGAAGACGGCGCTATCGTGGAAACGGCGAGAGGGATTGAATACGGCACAGTCATCAAGGGCAACAGCTTCGTGCCGGAGGAGGCGATTGTTCCGCCGTTGAAACAGGTGATGCGTAAGGCAACAGAGGAAGACACAAAATCCGTAGAGCAGAACCATAAGAAGGAAACGGAAGCCTTCGGAATCTGCTTGGAAAAAATCTCCCGTCTGGGGCTGGATATGAAGCTGGTGGATGTGGAAATGACGTTTGACAGAAACAAGCTGATTTTTTATTTCACCTCTGACGGGCGTGTGGATTTCCGCGAACTGGTAAAGGAACTGGCGGCGGTATTCCGTATGCGTATTGAGCTGCGCCAGATTGGCGTAAGGGATGAAGCAAAAATGCTCAACGGCATCGGCATCTGCGGCAGACCGCTTTGCTGTGCAACCTTTCTGGGGGATTTTCAGCCCGTATCCATTAAAATGGCGAAGGAGCAGAATCTTTCCCTCAACCCCACAAAAATCAGCGGCATCTGCGGCAGATTGATGTGTTGTCTGAAATATGAAGAGGATGTTTACGAGGAACTCAATAAAAAGCTGCCCCGTGTGGGGGATATTATCTCCACACCCGACGGCACAGGCGAAATCCTCACCACAAATGTGCTGATGCAGCAGGTAAAGGCGGCAGTCAGAAAGGCGGAGAACGATCCCCCGACCATTGGGTTCTATCATGTGGATGAAATCAAGCTGATTCGTTCCAAGAAGAAACGCAAGCAGAATCCGGAGGGCGAAAAGCATCATGAGGAATGATATTACTGTCCATCCACATGAGAGAGTGGACGATCTGCATCGGGACGGGCATCTGATTATTCAGGATCCGAAACGCTTCTGCTTTGGCGTGGATGCAGTCATTCTCAGCGGCTTTGCGAAGGTGAAGAAGGGCGAGAAGGTACTGGATTTAGGTACAGGCACAGGCATTATCCCGATTCTTCTGGCGGCGAAAACAGAAGGCAGGCACTTTACCGGTCTGGAAATCCAGAAGGAGAGTGCAGAAATGGCAAACCGCAGTGTTTTGTTAAACGAACTGGAAGACCGGGTTGCCATCCAAGAGGGGGATATCAAGGAAGCGGTGCAGCTGTTCGGGGCATCCTCGTTTGATGTTGTCACATCCAATCCACCCTATATGAACGAGGGCGGCGGTCTGGTGAACCCCTTTGCGGCGAAAGCAATCGCAAGGCATGAAATTTTATGCTCCCTTGAGGATGTGGTTGCGGCGGCGGCGAAACTGCTCCGACCGCTGGGGCGGTTTTATATGATTCACAGACCGCACCGCCTGACGGATATTATGGTGCTTTTGCGGCAGTATAAGCTGGAGCCGAAGCGGATTCGTTTCGTGCAGCCCTATGCCGATAAGGAGCCGACCATGGTTCTGGTGGAGGCGGCAAGGGGCGGCAAGCCCATGGTGAAGGTGGATGCCCCTCTGGTGATTTATAAAGCACCGCAGGAATATACCGAGGAAATTGTAGAGATTTATTACGGAAAGGGACAGGCGTAAGGCGTTTGTTTATGGCAGGCTATGGCAGGAACATTGTATCTTTGTGCCACGCCCATCGGCAATCTGGAGGATATTACCCTTCGGGTGCTGAAGCTGATGGAAAGCGTGGATGTGATTGCGGCGGAGGATACCCGCAATACCTTAAAATTACTGAATCATTTCGAGATTAAAACACCTATGACAAGCTACCATGAGCATAATAAGGTCACAAAGGGGCCTGTTCTGGTGGAACGCCTTCTGGCAGGGGAAAGCATCGCACTGGTGACGGATGCAGGCATGCCCGGTATTTCCGACCCCGGGGCGGATTTGGTCAAGCTTTGCTATGCGGCAGGTGCGCCTGTGACGGTTGCGCCTGGGGCATCGGCGGCAGTGGTGGCATTGGTGCTTTCTGGTCTGGATACCAGACGATTCGTGTTTGAGGGCTTTTTGCCGTCCGAGAAAAAGGAGAGAAAAGCCATTCTGAAAACGCTGGAACGCGAGCATCGCACCATGATTTTTTACGAAGCACCTCACCGCCTGACAGATACGCTTGCGGAACTGGCAGAGCTGTTCGGGGAAAACAGAGAGATGGCGGCTGTCCGCGAGCTGACAAAGAAATTTGAGGAGGTACGCAGGGCAACGATTGGCGAGCATCTGCGGTATTTTTCAGAAAACCCTCCGAAGGGCGAATTTGTTCTGGTCTGCGAGGGCTTTTCCTTAGAGGCACAGCGGCAGGAGGAACGGGAAGGCTGGGAAAGCATTTCCGTAGAGGAACACGTTGCGAAATACGTTGCCGAGGGCATGAGCGAAAAGGATGCCATGAAGCAGGCGGCGAAGGACAGAGGGGTGTCCAAACGGGAGATTTATCAGATTCTGAAACAATAAACGATTGTCGGCAGTTCGGCGGACAACGGAAAGGAGTCTTTTAAGATGGAAAGATTACTGGCAGGCTTTTCTGCCCTGGGTTGGAGAGAATATTTATTTGCGGCAGGGATGGCGTATGTCCTGACCTATATTTACCGCGTTTTTCAGAGACGTAAGGAAAACGGAAAAAACAGAGAAAAAACCTATGTGATTCAGACCTTCGATAAGCGTGCGATTGACCGCTGTAAGGAGCTGTTCCCGATTGATGTGCTTTTGTTTAAGGGCAAGGAATTCAAAAGAGGGATGCAGATTCGGGTTACAACGATACAGCAGAACGTGATTATCGGAGAATTTATCGGGCTGAACCGTGTCAATCTGGTCTGCATTAAAACAGGCAATAAGATTATCGCACATCAGCTGGAAAAAATCGCAGAGGTCACAAAAGCAGAATAAAGAGAAAAGGGCAGTTGCAGAGAGTTCTGTGACTGCCCTTTTGGGTTAGAGGCGATGGGGCGCAGTCGCGCCAAGGCTGGCAGTGCTTCGCACTGAGTTGGCACAGTCGTGCAAGAATTCCGCTGGGTGAAGATTAGGGGTTCGCCCGTTTGGAACCCTCATGGCAAAGCAAAGGATATCATCCTTACTTTTTATGCTAAAAAGTAACAAAAACCCAGGACCCTTCCTCAATGGGTCCCGGACCCCCCACAGGAGGTCCAAGAGGAACAAAGTTCCCCTTGGATATCCCCTCCTCCGGAGCCCATTCGGGCAGTATAAAGAGCCTTTCCGGCATGGCTTGCTGTTGCATCCTTCGGGCAGACTGGTTTAATTTTTTCAAAAAGCCACAATAATTTTGTTGCATAAAATGTTTGCAGACGTACGCGAAAATTTCCTTTTTCCCACAAATATGTTAGAATGGTAAAAATCAGAATTTCCGAAGGAGAACGCCTATGAGTTTTACGATGTATTTAATGATACTGTATCTTGCTTTATTGATACTCGATATATTTGCATTTCTAAAGGGAAAAGAAAATAAAAAATGGATGCCATTCATTGCAATTACCACGATTATGGTAATCGGAATCGTAGTTTTAGGCTATTTATGGATTACGTCGCCAATGTAATCCTATTTTTCGGCAGAAATTTAACCCGAATTTATTTCAAACTGACACAATCAACATTTGCAGGCGCACCGCGCCGCTTTTCTCTATGTCGTTTCCGACCTGAGGGGAAGGGATTGGAAAGGGAAACTTTGTGTCCCTTTCCTCGGTTGCGGAGGTTTGGAACCCATTGCGAAACGGGTTCCAAGTTTTTGTTACTTTTTAGCATAAAAAGTAAGGAAGAACGCCCTTGTTTCGCCAAAATAGTTCTAAACTGGCGCAACACTGATGTTGTCCAACCACCCCATTTTGGCGCAACTGCGCTCAATCAGTGCGAAGCACTGCTAACCCTTGGCTCTG
>JBNMGO010000399.1:0-1646 GCA_050872285.1 Anaerotignum sp. | reverse complement strand
TCCTGGATGAATTTCTTCCACCAGGCACGTTTCATGTTATTTTTCAGTTCTACACCCAGAGGGCCGTAATCCCATGTATTTGCCAGACCGCCGTAAATTTCGGAGCCGGGATATACGAAACCTCTGTTTTTTGCCAATGCTGCGATTTTTTCCATAGATTCTACTGCCATTTGAATTCCTCCTTTTCCGCAGGATTCCATCCTGCACCTGCAAGGGGATCATCCCCTTGACCCTATACGAAATCAGACGCTGTCTGATTTCAGATAGAACAACCAACCTGTCTTGCAAGGGACGACAAAAATAAAAAAACTTTCGTCTCCTCGCTGTTCAGCAAGGGACGAAAGCTCTTAAAATCTTCCGCGGTTCCACCCTCGTTGATTGATGCCAACACATCAACCCTCTCTTGTGATACTGCTCCAAAGTGCCCTTCTCTGTTTCGCACCGCTGTCTCGCACCGCCCGACAGCTCTCTGCAAATGCTCCGCAGATACTCCTCTTTTTCATCGCAGTGATGATTAACTTGTGGTTTATGATAACGCTTTTCGCTTTTTCTGTCAAGGCGAAAAATTGCACTTAAATCAGCAGGCTTTTCGGCTTTTCTGCAAAGGAATAGACAAAAAATGCACGATACTTTATTCACTGGGAAATTTCCCATTGTACAAAGCCTGTGATCCCTTTCCTTTCACAGCCAGCACATAGCCGACGCCCACAGGTGCCGCCATCCGATGTTCGGGGTTCTCCGCATTATATGCGCTGAACTAACGGTCGGTCATTTCCTGATGATGCAGATGCTCCGCCATTGCAAAGCCGCACCGCTCCAGAAGGGACTGCATTTCCTGCTCGGCATACAACGCCTGCATCTGTTCCCCTGCGGCTGCCGCCAGTGCCTGATTTGTCCTTGTTTCTCTGCTTTCCTCTGTGCAGGGGTAATCAAAGCACAGCAGAGAGCCATCCGCCATGATTTCAGATATATTGCGAAGCAGGCGTTCAAACTCCTCCTTCGTCAGGTAATAGCTGATTCCCAGAAGGCTCCCGAAGGATTCTTTCCCACGGTCAAAGCCTGCGGCAGACAGCTGTTCCTTCCATGCCGGTTCGGCAAGATTGCACGGCACAGAAACCGCAGATGAACGCAGTTTGGCTTTCTCGATTCTTTCCGCTTTATCGCGCAGCAGCTCGGGAAAATCCAATTCAAATACCTGAAGCCAAGCATCCTGATTCCTGAGGGAAAAGGTATCATAGCCACAGGCAAACAGGACATACTGCGTACAGCCCTGCTTTCTCGCCCCTGCAAGGGCATCCTCGCAGTAAGCACTTCTGCCAAGCACCGAAGGCGCAAGCTGCTTTTCCACAATCAGCCTGAGTCCTTCCTCCTTCGTCCCCTTGAAATCAGGGAAGAAAAAAGGCAGTCCTGCTGTCATGCTTTCGGCAATCTGCCCGTAATCCTCGCCCAACAGTCGTTCTGCGGCGGTATCCGCAAAAATATGTACCGCATTGTTTTTATAATGATATGCTCTGGAAAAACAGCTTACCTTTGCCGTCATGTTGTCCATATATCATTCCCCTTTCCAGATATGTCCCGTTTCAAAAAAATCGCGTGTTTTGAGTCGCAAGTCCATGTGGACTTCCATATATTTGCGCAGGAGAAAG
>JBNMGO010000244.1:0-2998 GCA_050872285.1 Anaerotignum sp. | reverse complement strand
GTTTTCACCATCACACTCCCCTTTGAAATTGCGGCAGAACAGCCGCAGGAAAAAGAGACTGCCAAGGCGGCGGATATCAGCGGTCTGCACCTGCCTCTGGTGGAGGATAACGCGCTCAATGCGGAGATTGCCGCGGCACTTCTTGCCGACCGTGGCGTCAGCGTGGAGCTTGCAAGAGACGGCAGGCAGGCTGTGCAGATGTTTTCCGATGCCCCTGCCGGCACCTACGCAGGCGTGATTATGGATATTATGATGCCCGTGATGGATGGGCTGACCGCGACAAGAGCGATTCGTGCCTTGGAACGCGCGGATGCAAAAACCATCCCCATCATCGCCATGACCGCCAATGCTTTCGAGGAGGATGCCCGAAAATGCTTCGATGCAGGCATGAATGCACATCTGGCGAAGCCGCTCTGTATGGAGGATTTGGTTGCTACTCTGGCACGGCTCTGCACTTAAGTCGAAATCGGAATTTCAACTTATGCGCGTTAGCGCACGATAAAACAGCACTTTTTTGATAGAAAGTATCTATTCTTTCATAGACGCTTTCGATATGTCAAAAAAGTGCTGCTTTTTTTGTCTATTTTTATCCCTCTTTTGTCTGCTTTTTATACCCTGCAATGCGCGATTACGAACTGCTTGAACTTCTGTACCACAGGGGGGAGATATCTGTCCTTGAGGGTTGCCATATAGAAATTTCGCTCCCAATAGGGGTAGGAAATCTGGATGATTTTCACATTCAGCCGCAGAAGCTCCTCCATATAAGGCACAACGGCAATGCCGAAGCCCTGCGCCACCAAGCCTGCGATAACCTGATCCTCCTGAATTTCATAGGCGATATTGGGGCGTTTGCCGATTTTTTCAAACAGACGGTCAATGACAATACGCAGACCCGAGCGCTCCGCGAAATAAACCTGTGGATAGGGCAGGGTTTCCGTCAGGTCAACGGTGTAGCGGTTCGCCAGAGGGTGATTTCTCGGCACAATCAGCACCAGATCCTGCTTGGAAACGGGGATAAATTCAATGTTTTTCTCGTTTTCCAGCTGCGTGCAGAATACCATGTCGTATTTTTCATCCTTCAGACCCTGCAAAAGCGGCTGTGTCACGTCTGTGTAGAACTTAAACTGGATGTTTTTGTCCTTCTGCTCCTGCAAAAAGCCGTTTGCCAGCTCCGGAATGAGCGAAAGCCCAAGTGTACGCAGAAAGCCAAGCTCAATGCAGCCCTCCCCACGGGAGATATGCGCCATGGTTTCAATGCCGTTATCCAGAATTTCCAGGGATTTTTCCACATAGGAAAGGAACTGCATCCCCTCCTTTGTCAGCGAGGAGGAACGGTTTTTGCGCTCAAAAAGTACTACCCCAAGCTCCGCCTCCAGCTGTGCAATGGCATGGCTGAGACTCGGCTGTGCGATACAGAGACGCTCCGCCGCCTTGCCGAAGTGGTTCGTTTCCGCAAGCGTGACAAAATAACGCAGCTGATACAGATTCATAAAAATACCCCCATTTTCAAGCAATTTTATCATTAGCAAGTTATGTGCCATCTGATTTTTCTAAATTAAGTATACCATACGCTATAGACAAAATCTATCAAAATATACCAAATAATCAATTTGTGCTTTCTCATTTTCTGCGCTACACTGAGCCTGTAAAAACAAAGCGGCGCCAAAACACGAAAGAAAAGGAGAATCCTCTCATGGAGATATCAGGAAAAACAAGGCTTTTAGGGTTGATTGGTTCTCCCGTAGAACATTCCAAATCCCCTGCCATGTATAATTATTGCTTTGATAAGTGGAAATTGGATTATAAGTATCTTGCATTTGATGTAGACAAAAATAAGACATCGGATGCCATCCAAGCCTTTCGTACTTTCAATATGAAGGGCGCGAATATCACGATGCCCTGCAAGCAGGAGGTACTGAAGTATCTGGATGAAATTTCCCCGGCGGCGCGTCTGGTCGGCGCGTGCAACACCATCGTCAATCATGACGGCGTTCTGACAGGCTACATCACAGACGGCGAGGGCTACATTGAAAACCTCCGCCACGAGGGCGTAGAGGTCAGAGGAAAGAAAATTACCCTTCTGGGGGCAGGCGGTGTTTCCTCCGCCATTCAGGCACAGGCACTGCTGGACGGCGCAAGAGAGATTGCCGTTTTCAATAAGAAGGATGCCTTCTGGGAGAAAGCGGTTGCCAAGGCGGCAGAATATCAGAAAGCCTTTCCTTCCCAGAAAATCGCAGTCTACGATATGGACGATGCTGAAAAACTGGCACTGGAAATTCGCACAAGCGATATTCTCTCCAATGCCACAAGGGTTGGGATGCACCCCTTGGAAAACGTCAGCATTATCATAGACCACTCCCTGTTCCGCAAGGACTTAGTGGTCACCGATGTGGTCTATGAACCCGAAAAAACAAAGCTTTTACAGGATGCCGAAGCGGCAGGCTGCAAAACAGTCGGCGGTCTGGGGATGCTCATCTATCAGGGCGCGGCGGCAGCAAAGCTGTATACCGGCTTGGATATGCCTGTAGAAGAAGTGAAAGAAAAATTCTTTAAGAAATAAAATCCTTCCAAAATAAGAGAGTCAAAAATATGAGAAAAGAGGGGAAGAAATGAATCAGAAAAAATATTATCCTACGGCGGTGGCGTTATACATCACCTACTTCATTCTCGGTATCGCCGTAACGATTATGGGTCAGTATAAGCAGAGCTTTGCAGCCATGTGGGGCGCAAATCAGCTGGCAGACGGCACCTTCGATGTCAGCAAGGTTATGGCAATCATCGCGGCTGTCGGCTTGGGGCGGTTAATCGCCTTCCCGTTTGCAGGGCCCTTCTCCGATAAATACGGCAGACGGCTGAGCGCATTGGTTGGCGTTGTGTTCTTTGCTATCTTCTTTATCGGCATCACCTTTACCACAAGCACCGTTCTTGCATATATCCTCATGATTTGCAGCGGCATGGCAAACTCCTTCTTAGATACGAGCATTACGCCCTCCTGCAT
>JBNMGO010000308.1:0-2327 GCA_050872285.1 Anaerotignum sp. | reverse complement strand
CATCCTCGGTGTGCCTAAAATATCCGTAAAGCCATATTTGGAAACAATCATCAGCAGTGCCGCCCCCACCGCAACAATGATATGCGTCCGCAGTCCTGCCTCCTTGCGCATACGGCTGCGCTCAAAGCCGATGATGCCGCCGCAGACCGCCGCAATCACGATACGCAGCATATATTCCAGTTCGTCTATATGTGCATGAAAAAATACTGCCATCTCTATCCCCCCTTACTGTTATTTTATCATTGTAACATAAATTTTGCGTATAAAAAAGTCGAAAAACCCTTAGAATTCCTTGATAAATCAGGAAAAACCGCTTGCAATCCCCTCCTTTTCCTCCTGTTATTATAAAAGTCTATGGCTTTAATTTGAGAAAGGAAGAAAACATGGAACACTTAAGATTTGAAGATATGAATATTTCCAACGAGATTTGCCATGCCGTTCTGGATATGGGCTTTGAAGAAGCAACCCCCATCCAGAGCCAGGCAATTCCCGTTATTTTAGAGGGCAAGGACATCATCGGACAATCCCAGACAGGGACAGGCAAAACCGCCGCTTTCGGGATTCCCCTTCTGGAACGCATCAACCCCGAGGACAGACGTTTGCAGGCGCTCATCCTCTGCCCCACCAGAGAGCTTGCCATTCAGGTGAGCGAAGAATTCCGCAAGCTGCTGAAATATAAGGACAACATCCGCGTTCTGCCGATCTACGGCGGACAGCCCATCGACAGACAGATTGCCGCGCTGAAAAAAGGCACACAGGTTGTCATTGGCACGCCCGGGCGCGTGATGGATCACATGAGAAGAAGAACCATCAAGGCGGAAACCGTACAGATGATGGTTCTGGATGAAGCGGACGAAATGCTGGATATGGGCTTCCGCGAGGATATCGAAACCATTCTGGTGAAGATTCCCGAGGAGCATCAGACACTGCTGTTCTCCGCAACGCTTTCCCCCGAAATTCTGGATATCACAAAGCGGTTCCAGAAAGACCCTGCATTTATCAAAATTGTCCGCAAGGAGCTGACCGTTCCCAATATCGAGCAGTATTATTTTGACGTAAAGGAAAAAACAAAGCTGGATGCCCTCTGCCGCATTATTGATGTCTATGACCCCAAGCTGGCAATGGTATTCTGCAACACCAAAAAGCGCGTGGATGATTTGGTGGAAATGCTGCAGGGACGCGGCTATTTCGCAGAGGGGCTGCATGGCGACCTCAAGCAGGCACAGCGCGATAAGGTCATGCAGAAATTCCGCAACGGCACGATTGAAATTCTGGTTGCGACAGACGTTGCCGCAAGAGGGATTGACGTTGACGATATTGATGTGGTATTCAACTATGACGTACCGCAGGATGAAGAATATTATGTACACCGCATCGGGCGTACAGGGCGCGCAGGCAAGGCAGGCAAGGCGTTTACCTTCTGTGTCGGCAAGGAAATCTATAAGCTGCGCGATATCATGCGCTACACAAAGACGAAGATTCAGCAGCAGAAGCTGCCTACCCTCAGCGATGTGGAGGAAATGAAAACCAACATTTACCTTGAAAAAATCAAGGGCATCATCGAGGAAGGGCATCTGACGAAATATATCCATCTGGTTGACCGCCTGATGGAGGAGGATTACACCAGTATCGACATTGCGGCGGCACTGCTGAAAGACCATCTTTCCGATGTCAATGCGGATGAAATTGATGCACTGGATGATATCAATCTGGGCGGCACGGAACTTTACGGCGGCGAGGGCGAAAAAATGGTACGCCTGTTCATCAATGCCGGCAAACGGAGCAAAATCCGCGCGAAGGATATCGTAGGCGCGATTGCAAATGAAGCAGGCGTTCCCGGGAAAACACTGGGCGAAATTGCCATTTTCGATGAATATACCTTCGTGGATGTGCCGAGCGAATTTGTCAGAGATATTCTGCATGGCATGAAGCACGCCAAAATCAAGGGCAAAAAGGTGCATATCGAAATTGCAAAAAAAGAAAAAACCTACGGGAAAAAGAGAAAATGATAGAAAAAAGGAGCCAAAAGGCTCCTTTTTTATTGTTCTTCCATATGGTCCTCAAAGGAATATTCGTTCAGCTCTTCAAAATCCAGAAACTCCGCCAAGGTCATGTTAAAAGCATTGGCAACCTTGTGCATCGTTCTTACAGTCGGGTTCTTCGATAACCCACGCATAATGTTGTCCAGCGTAGATTGGCTCACGCCGCTCATTGTTGCAAGCCTGTTAATGGAAATGCCCCGTTCTTCGCAAAGCGTCCGTATTCGTTTTCTGTAAATCTCCGAGTAGTCCATGATTATCGCCTCGTTATCATCATTACCCATATAT
>JBNMGO010000404.1:0-1604 GCA_050872285.1 Anaerotignum sp. | reverse complement strand
GCGCAGTGTCACGCTTTCCACCGTCCCTGTCACGCCCTGTATGGTGACGACATCACCAACAGCGTAGTGATCCTCAAACAGGATGAAGAAGCCCTCCATCATATCCCCTGCGATGCTCTGCGCGCCCAAGCCGATGGCAACCGAGCCTGCGGAGGCAATGACAACGAGGGATTCTGAGGAAACACCCAGCTGCTTTAAAATAGACATCAGCCCGATGAAATAAATCACATATTTCAGGATGCTGCCTGTGACGGTGCTGAGGGTTTTTGCTTTTCTTTCGGACATGGAAAGCTTTTCGCGCTGCACCTGTGTCCGCAGGAATTTATTGACCAGCTTACTGGAAATGCGAATCATAAGCCAGCAAAGAAAGAGCGTGAACAGAATTTCCAGAAGCTTGATGCCCAGATTGACGGCACCGTTGATGGCTGTGGATTTGGCAAGGAAGCCAAGCCCTAAATCCTTCGCAAGCTCCGTGCTGTTTAAATCGGAGGAAAGAGATGAGGTCAGATCATTGATAACATCCATGCTTCTTACCCCCTTGTCTGCTGATAGTCTGCCGCTGCCTTCAAGAAGGCAGAGAACAGCAGCCCCATTTCCTCTGTTTTCATTGCCTCCGGATGCCACTGCACGCCAACGGCGAAGCGGTTATCCTTATGCTCAATGGCTTCGATCAGACCATCCGCACTGCGGGCAGAGACAATAAAGCCCTCCCCAAGCGTGGAGCAGGATTGATGATGCAGGGAATTGACAACGGTGCGTTTATTTTCCCAGAGGTCGGTTAAAAGGGTGTTGTCCTCGACAAAAATACTGTGTGTGCCATAGGAACGGGGTGCCTGCTGGATATGCTTGAGGGTTGTGCCTGCCTGCACGCCGATATCCTGATAGATGCCGCCGCCCTTGACGATATTCATGACCTGCATGCCGCGGCAGATGCCGAGCATGGGCAAATCCTTTTCCAGTGATTCTTCGCAGATCCGCATTTCATAGGCATCTCTGAGAGGGTTAATCTCGCCGCTCTGGCAGAGGGGTTCTTCCCCAAAGAGGAGCGGATCAATATCACCGCCGCCTGTCAGCAGAAGCCCATCCAGAAAGGGGGGCAATGCCTGATGGGGCAGGAGCACAATAGGGCATCCGCCTGCCTTTTCGATGGCGAGGACATAATCCTCACTGAGGGTATATTCCTTTTTTTCGTAAGAATAATTCGGCGCAATGCCGATGATTGGTTTTGTGTTCATTGGTTACACCTCTTGCTTTCTTTTTCTCTCCTCAGTATACAGAAGATGTTCTTTTTTTGCAACGGAAGGATGGCAAAATCGGCTCTGACTTGCAGAGTGTATACAGTTTGTGGTATAATTCGTATGCGAGATAAAAACAAACAGCTGAACCATGCGGACAGACATCCGCGAAACAACAGAAACGGAGATGACAACGAAATGAAAACCATTGGCATCATTGGTGCAATGTCGGAGGAAATCACATATTTAAAAGAGAAAATCGAGATTGTGACCACAAAAAATATCATCGGGCTGGATTTCCATGTGGGAAAATATTGCGGCAACAGCATTGTACTGGTCATCAGCGGCATCGGCAAGGTGAATGCGGCT
>JBNMGO010000180.1:0-3774 GCA_050872285.1 Anaerotignum sp. | reverse complement strand
TTACTGAAAGGAGCGGCAAAATGGGTAAAATAGCATTTGTTTTTTCCGGTCAGGGCGCACAGAAGGCAGGCATGGGCAAAAGCTTTTATGATAATAACGAAACCGTAAAGAGTTTGTTCGACAGAGTGGAAACCCTCAGAAACGGTACACTGACACAGTGCTTTGCCGGCACCACGGAGGAATTGAAGGAAACACAGAACACACAGCCCTGTCTCTATCTGACAGACCTTGCGGCAGCGATTGCCCTTTCCGAAGCAGGCATCCCTGTGGATGGTGTAGCAGGCTTTTCTCTGGGCGAACTGCCCGCGTTGGCATTCGCAGGGGCGTATAGCCATCTGGACGGCTTCCGTCTGGCTTGCATCCGCGGCAGAGCCATGGCAAAGGCGGCGGCAGAGCATCCTGCATCCATGCTTGCAGTGATGAAGCTGGATAACGCAAAAATTGAGGAAATCTGCAAGCAGTTCCAGCAGGTGTATCCCGTAAACTATAACGCACCCGGTCAGCTGGTGGTGGCAGGCGCGGCAGAGGAAATGGATGCCTTCAAGCAGACAGTGCGCGAAGCAGGCGGCAGAGGTCTGCCTGTAGCAGTCGGCGGCGGGTTCCATTCTCCCTTTATGAATGAAGCGAGCAGGGAATTTTCCGAAAGCGCGAGAGAATTTGAACTGAGACAGCCCAAGCTGACGGTTTATTCCAACTTTACCACAGAGCCTTATACAGAAAACGTATTGGAGCTGATGGAAAATCAGATTAACCATAGCCTGCGTTGGCAGGAAAGCATCGAACGCATGGCGGCAGATGGCTTTGATACCTTCATTGAGGTGGGCATCGGCGATACGCTGAAAAAGCTCATCAAGCGCATCCTGCCCGAAGCAAGGGTATACAGCGTTTCCAATATGGAGGAAATCGAAAAGGTGAAGGAGGAAATGGGATGCTGAAAGGAAAAACAGCAGTCGTAACCGGCGGCTCCAGAGGGATTGGCAGAGCAATCTGCCTGAAATTCGCGGAAAACGGCGCTGATATTGCGTTTTTATATGCAGGCAACACCGCAAGGGCGGAGGAAACCTTAAAAGAACTGGAAGGACTGGGCGTGAAGGCAAAGGCATATCAGTGCAATGTTGCGGATGCAGATGCCGTAGCGGCAGTCGTAAAGGAAATCGTAAAGGATTTCGGCGGTATTCAGATTCTGGTGAATAACGCCGGCATTACAAAGGATAAGCTGGTGCCCATGATGAAGGCGGCAGATTTTGACGCAGTCATCGATACGAACCTCAAGGGCGCATTTTATATGACAAAAGGGGTATATCCTCTCTTCCTGAAACAGAAGGGCGGCAAGATTATCAATATCAGCTCTGTTTCCGGTTTGACAGGCAACCCCGGGCAGGCAAATTATTCTGCATCCAAGGCAGGGGTAATCGGTCTGACAAAATCCGTTGCAAAGGAACTGGCATCCAGAGGGGTCTGCTGCAATGCAATCGCCCCCGGCTTTATCGCAACGGAAATGACACAGGTCTTGGAAAACGATACATTGAAGGATGCCATCCCCATGAAACGCTTCGGTGAAGCGGAGGAAGTGGCAAAGCTGGCATTGTTTTTAGCGTCGGAACATTCTGATTACATTACAGGCGAGGTCATCCGTATTGATGGCGGTCTGGCATGCTGAATCGGCGCGAAGGAACCGAAAAAGCAGTCGGATTTCGCAGGAAAGGATTGATGAAATGAGACGAGTAGTAGTAACAGGCATCGGCGCAGTGACCCCTGTGGGCAATAACGTGCCGGATTTCTGGGAAGCAATCAAAAACGGAAAAAACGGTATCGCACCCATCACCAGATTTGATGTCAGCGAAAGCAAATATAAGCTGGCGGCAGAGGTGAAGGAGTTCGATCCGACAAAATATATGGATAAGCTGACAGCAAAGAAGCTGGATCGTTTCGTGCAGTTTGCCATGGCGGCAACAAGTGAAGCAATGGCAGATAGTCAGCTGGAGGGCAATATTGAAAAAGAGGATTTAGCGGTTTATTTCGGCAGCGGCATCGGCGGCTTTGAAACGCTTTGCGAAAGCTATGATGTGCTGAGAACAAAGGGCCCTCGCCGTGTTTCTCCTCTGTTCATCCCCAAGATTATCAATAACATCGCGGCAGGCAATATTGCCATTCGCTATCAGGCACAGAATGCCTGCGTTGCGGTTTCCACAGCCTGTGCAACAGGCACAACCGCCATCGGCGAAGGCTACAGAGCCGTTCTGCATGGCTATACCACAGCGGCAATCTGCGGCGGCAGTGAAGCGGCAATTGTGCCTTTGGCAGTGGCAGGCTTCGGCAGCTGTATGGCACTGAACGCATCCGAGGATCCCAATGCGGCATCCCTGCCCTTTGATAAACGCCGTGCAGGCTTCGTCATGGGCGAGGGCGCAGGCGCAGTCATTCTTGAGGAATATGAACACGCAAAGGCGCGCGGCGCAAAGATTTATGCAGAAATCGTGGGCTATGGCTCCACCTGTGATGCACACCATGTAACCGCCCCTGCGGAAGAAGCAACCGCAAGCGGCAAGGCCATCGTGAACGCAATGGCAGGTCTGGAAGGCGTAAAGCCCGAAGAAATTTATATCAATGCACACGGCACAGGCACAGCCCTGAATGATAAAACAGAAACCAGAGCCATCAAAAATGCCTTTGGCGAAGCGGATGCGAAAAAGGTTCACATCAGTTCTACAAAATCCATGACAGGGCATATGCTTGGTGCGGCAGGGGCAGTAGAAGCAATCGCGGCAATTCTGGCAGTGCAGGAGGATGTCATTCCCCCTACCATCAACCTGAAAGAGGCTGACCCCGATTGCGATCTGGATTACACCCCCAATACAGCGGTACAGACAACCGTAGAAGCGGCGATGTCCACCTCTCTGGGCTTTGGCGGTCATAATGCCTGCGTTGCATTCAGAAAGATGAGGGGCTGATACGATGGATACAAATAAAATCAATGAACTGGCGAAAATTCTTCGTCAGAATCAGCTGATAAAATTAGATTTGACAGAGGGCGATACCCGTATCGTTCTGGAAGCAGGCGGCAGACAGGCAACAGTGGAAATCCCTGTGGTTTCTGTGGAAAACACAGCAGAAACACCCGTTGCAGAAGTGCCTTCTGTGGAAAAAACAGAAGCACCCGCAGGTGTGGAACAGAAATCCCCTCTGGTGGGTACGGTTTATCTGGCACCACAGGCAGGGGCAGAGCCCTTTGTGCAGGTAGGCGATAAGGTGAAAAAGGGCGATGTGCTCTGCATTGTCGAATCCATGAAGATGTTCAATAACATCGAAGCGGAGCTGGACGGCACGATTGCCGCAGTCTGCGTGGATAATGGGCAGATTGTGGAATTCGGTCAGCCCTTGGTTCGCATCCTGCCCGAAAAGGAGGAAAACTGATGAATCGGGAAGAAATCAAAAAAATCCTGCCCCATAGAGACCACATGCTTCTCATTGACGAAGCAGAACTGAGAGAGGGCAAGGCTTACGGCAAAAAAACCATCCGTGGGGATGAATTTTTCCTGCAGGGACATTTCCCAGGCAACCCCGTTGTTCCCGGTGTGATTCTCTGTGAAATTCTAGGGCAGAGTGCCTGTGTCCTGCTTTCCGGTGAAGCGGAGGGCATCACCCCCTTCTTTACGGGACTGGATAAGGTGCGCTTTAAAAACCCCGTACATCCCGGGGATGTATTTGAAACAGAATGTGCTTTGCTCAAGCATAAAGGTCCCTTCTACTGGGCAGAGGGCAAAGGCTATGTAG
>JBNMGO010000303.1:0-2364 GCA_050872285.1 Anaerotignum sp. | reverse complement strand
TTGTTTTCCACAAGGAAAGCAATGGCATCCACATAACCCTGTAAACCTCTGCCCATGATGGTTTTCACGCAAGCCTTCCCTGCATAGGAAATCTGGCGGAAATCCTCTCTTTCCTTCACATCGGAGATATGCACCTCCACCGCAGGCAGGCTGACTGCTTTCAGCGCATCCAGAATGGCAACGCTCGTATGTGTATACGCCGCAGGGTTGATGACAATCCCTTCTGTACCGTCAAAATACGCCTGCTGGATGCGGTCTACCAGATCCCCCTCATGGTTGGACTGGTAAATTTCGCCCTCCACGCCCTTTTCCGCAAAGGTTTTTTTCAAAAGCACCTGCAAATCCTCGTATGTCTCGGCACCGTAAATATTTTTTTCCCGAATCCCAAGCATGTTGATATTCGGGCCATTGATAACCAGAATCTTCATACGCTTACACCTCGGAATAGCAGCCTAAGAAGGACAGGCTTTCTGCCGCCTGTTCAATATCCTTCAGAACCGTCATGGTCTCAGGGGAGAAGACAGAGCCGTCTAAATCGAAATAGAAGCGGAATTCAAAATCCTTCCCGGGAATCGGGCGGCTTTCCAGCTTGCACAGGTTGATGCCGCGGCAGGCGAATTTCCCGATCATTTCATGCAGAGAACCGGGTCTGTGGTCAACGGAAAGCATCAGGCTGATGCGGTTGGAGCCTGCATAAATTTCCATGTTCTTTGCAATGCAGATGAATCTGGTGTAGTTGTTTTCGTTATTCTGCACGCCGTCCTGCAAAACATGCAGACCATACAGCTTCGCGCAGTCTGTGGAGGAAAGCGCCGCAAGGTCTGTTCTGTCGCTTTCCGCAACATATTTTGCCGCGGTGGCGGTGTTTTCAAAAATTGTCACCTTAATGTTGGGGTTTGCTTTCAGGAAGTTGCTGCACTGCTGCAATGCCTGTGTATGGGAAACAACCTCCTTCACATCCTCCAGCTTCACGCCGGGCTTTGCCAAAAGCGCATGGCTGATGTGCAGCTTGATGCTCTTTACGATATAGAATTTATGGCGCACCATCAGGTCATATACTTCGGTTACGGAGCCTGCGGAGCTGTTTTCGATGGGCAGCACGCCGTATCTGCACAGACCGGATTCCACCGCATTGAATACGCTTTCAAAATTGCTGAAATACATCTTGCTGGGCAGTGTAAACAGTCTGTCGCACGCTCTTGCCGCATAGGAGCCTTCCACGCCCTGACAGGCAACAACAGCCTTTCTGGGGAATTCCATGCGAGGGTCTGCAATGTTTTTCAGAATTTCTTCGGAAAGCTCTGTTTCCTTTGTCAGAAGCCCTGCCTGATAGCTCTTGCTGATATCGAAAATTGTCTGATACAGCTTATTGATATAAATCTCAAATTCCTCGCCTGCGCGTTCCATCACCTTTTCCAGAACCGCCTGTTCTCTGCGTAAATCCAGAACGGGCAGATTCTTTTCCGCCTTTGCGCTGGCAACATCCGCAGAAGCCTTCATGCGTTCTACGAATAAATCTACAATCTGATCATCAATCGCATTGATGCGTTCTCTCACTGTATTCAAATCCATCGTATTTTTCCACCTTTCTTACTGCTCCATTTGGCAAATCAAATCCAGAAGCGCAACTGCTGTTGCCGCCTCTACGCAGGGCACCGCACGCGGCACAATGCAGGGATCATGTCTGCCTACAATGGCAAGTGTATCATTTTCTCTTTTGCTGATGCTGATGGTATCCTGCGCCTGCCCAATAGAGGGCGTCGGTTTAAACGCCGCCCGCAGCACCAAAGGCATGCCACTCGAAATGCCGCCCAGAGAGCCGCCGTGATGGTTCGTTGTTGTTCGAACCGTACCATCCGCCTGATATGTAAAATTGTCATTATTTTCCGAACCAAACAGCTCCGCAACGCCGAAGCCCTCGCCAAATTCCACACCTTTTACGGCAGGAATGGCAAAAACTGCCGCCGCCAGTCTGCTTTCCAAGCCGTCAAACATGGGTTCACCCACGCCGACAGGCAGACCGACCACCGCACATTCAATCACACCGCCGACAGAATCGGCGTTTTCCTTTGCCGCCGCAATCGCCGCCTGCATTTCTTCCCCTGCCGCATCATTCTGCACAGGGAAGGCTTTTTCCGTAACGGCTTTCAGCGTATCCGCATCCACAGCCACCTCATCAAAGGGAATATCCCGTACCCCCTTGATGGAAAGAATATGCGCGCCGATATGGATGCCCTTTCTTTCCAGAATCTGCATGCAGACCGCACCTGCAAAGCAAAGCGGTGCTGTCAGCCTGCCCGAGAACTGACCGCCGCCGCGGTGGTCATTCGCTCCCTTATATTTCACCCAAGCCGTAAAATCCGC
>JBNMGO010000296.1:0-2421 GCA_050872285.1 Anaerotignum sp. | reverse complement strand
GTATCATAATGCGCCGCAGGGTTGGAAGGGTTCACAAACTGCCCTGCAATAAAGGAATCAGGGATTTCCTTTGCCAGTTCCTCTGCCTTGTCCACTGCGCCCTTCATGCCCTGCTTGCCTTCTGTCAGCACCAGTTCTGCGCCAAAGGCTGTCATCAGCAGTCTGCGTTCCATGCTCATGCTGTCAGGCATAACGATAATCGCACGATACCCTCTTGCCGCCGCCATCAATGCCAGACCAATGCCTGTGTTGCCGCTTGTGGGCTCAATGATGGTTGCGCCTTCTTTCAGGATGCCTGCCTTCTCCGCATCCTCCACCATGCGCTTTGCAATACGATCCTTCGCACTGCCGCCGGGATTCAGCGCTTCTACCTTTGCCAGCAGGGTTGCACCGGTTTCTTTTTCAATCTTTGTCAGTTCCAGTAAGGGTGTGTTGCCAATCAGTTCTTCTACGCCTTTATAAATCTTAGCCATGGTTGTTATCCTCCATTCAGAAAAATCTGTTTCTCCTGTGTTTCATTCTCTTTCCTAGTGTAACATAAATTTTCAAGCCTGACAGCAACAACAGCCAAAAAATGTACTTTTCCACAGCATACTGTCGCCCTTTATTTCATATCAATCAACTATGATTTAAGAGGATACACCGCTTTTTTCCATTTGTCAATCGTTTTTTCTCATTTTCTTCTATTGTGCCATCTTCCTTTTTGTGCTACCATGGTCTTAGCAGACAGTCTTACAGGAAAAAAGGAGAAATACTATGAAAATCGGTAGAAATGACCCCTGCTGGTGCGGCAGCGGCAAAAAATACAAATCCTGCCATGCAGCTTTTGATGATAAGCTGGCGGCATATCAATTAAAGCATATTCCCGTTCCCAGTCATAAGCTCATCAAAACCCCCGAGCAGCTGGAAGGCATCCGCAAGGCAGGCAAGCTGAATACGGCAATTCTGGATATGGTTGCGGAAAATATCAAGGCAGGCATGTCCACAGACGATATCAATACACTGGTGCATAACTACACCGTAGAGCATGGCGGCATCCCTGCCCCTCTTGGCTATCAGGGCTTCCCCAAAAGCGTCTGCACCTCTGTAAACGATGCCATCTGCCATGGTATCCCCGATCCCAATCAGATTTTGCAGGATGGCGACATCATCAATGTTGACGTTACCACCATTCTGGACGGCTATTATGCCGATGCTTCCCGTATGTTCCTGATTGGCAATGTCAGCGACGAAGCAAGAAAGCTGGTTGAGGTAACAAAGGAATCCGTTGATTTGGCACTGAAAGAGGTAAAGCCTTGGGGCAGACTGGGCGATATCGGCGCAGTCATCAGCGAATATGTCCATCAGCATGGCTATACCGTTCTGCGTGATATCGGCGGCCATGGGGTTGGCAACGATTTCCATGAGGATCCTTACGTTTGCCATATCGGCAAGAGAGGAACCGGCATGCTTCTGGTGCCCGGCATGGTCTTTACGATTGAGCCCATGGTAAACGAAGGCGAGGAGGATTTCTTCGTGGATGAAGAAAACGAATGGACGGTTTATACCGAGGACGGTTCTCTTTCCGCCCAGTGGGAATATACCGTTGCCGTAACCGAGGACGGCGTGGAAATTATCACACACTAAAAAATAAGCCCTCTATACTTCATGTATAGAGGGTTCTTTTTATGTTAAATCCAATTCAAACATCTTGTATTCCGTCCAGCCGGTATCCTCGTAAAACATCTCCTTCGCCGCAACGAACCGGAACCCCGCGCCCCTATAAAGGCGTTCCGCTCTTTCATTCGTCCCGAGAATATCCAGACGAATCACCTTCTTGCCCTTCTGCTTTGCCGCCTGCCTGATTTCCGCCATCAGCCGCCTGCCGATGCCCTTGCCCTGTATGCTTGGGTCAACCGCAAGCGCGTGAGGAATCCAAATTTCATCCGCCTCGCAGGAAATGCACCAGGGCAAACCGTTGTAGCCTTCATTGCATTCCTCATTCAGAATCACACAGGCACATAAAGCACCCTTCTCCCGCAGGGTATATAATTCGCCCTTTTGCATGCTTTCCGTCAGAAATGCATCTGTTGGGTAAATGCCCTTTTTCCAGCCGATTTTGTCCGTATCCATTCGATCAATCAGATTCCAGTAAAAGCTTTTAATTTCTGTAAATTCTTCTGTCCGCGCTGCCTGCATTATTTTTCCCTTTCTGCCTGTTCCGCTAAAAATCTTGCTGTTTTCTCAATCATCTGCAATCTGGTGTCGCTGAAGGAATGGTCGGTGTCGATTGTTTCATAGAGCACATTTCCGCCCAGCTTCCGAAGCTCCTCTACCCAAGGCAGGCAATGCGCCTCGGGCGGACAGCATTCATCCTGCAATGCGCCAAGGCAATAAATCGGGCGTTTCCCGAATTTCTCCAGCAGTGCCGCGATGCGGTAG
>JBNMGO010000414.1:0-1524 GCA_050872285.1 Anaerotignum sp. | reverse complement strand
GGGCGGTGGTCTGCCTGCCGAACGGCGCGCCAAAGTGCAGTATCTGTCCCGTAAGGGGAGACTGCATGGCATATCGTAAAAATCAGACGGCAGTGTATCCTGTAAAGGCAGAGAAAAAGCCGCGGACTTTGGAATATCTGAATGTATTCTTCTGCGTGGATGGAGAGAAAATCGCGATTGGCAAACGTCCGAGAAGCGGCTTGCTTTCAGGACTCTGGGAGCTACCAAACGGAAAAAGAGACATCGCGCCGCCTGTTACATTGCAGGAAATGGGTATCTTAGAAGCGGAGCTGTTACCCATGAAGGGGCAGAAGCATATCTTCACGCATGTGGAGTGGCACATGGACTGCTATTTCGTAAGGGTAACAAAAAGGATGGATTCCGATTTGCTTTGGCTGACAAAGGAAGAGGCCGAAGCACAGTACGCTCTGCCTTCCGCCTTCAAAAAAATATGGGCGGAAGGACTGAAACGGATGGAATAGGCAAATTTTTTCGTCACAGTGTACAAAAAAATTATAAAATTTACTGTTAAATAAGAATAATTATCGGTTGTTTTTTATAGCTTTGCGCGTTATAATAAATAAGACATAGAGGAAAGATAGGATAAGGAGGGTGCAACTTTATGACATCTGTCAGAATTGCGAAAGCGGAAGACAAAAAAGCATTTTATGACCTTTGGAAAATCTGCTTTGGTGACAGTGATGCCTTTTGCGATTGGTTTTTCGCAAACCGCTTTGCGCCCGATTATTCTGTTGTTCTGGAAACGGAAGGCGAAATCGTCAGCTGCATGCAGGCGTTTCCGTATACGCTTTGGATACGCGGGAAGGAAATCCCCGGGGCAATGCTCTGCGGCGTTTCCACCCATCCTGCACATCGGAAAAAAGGCTATATGGGGCAGATTTTCACCTATGAAATGAAGCTTCTGCGCGAAAAGGGCTGTCTGGTCACACCGCACACACCTGCGGTTCTGCTCAGCTATTTTTCCTTCGGACATTTTCCTGTTGCAGACGCGGCGTATCTGACATGCGACTGTGTACCTGCAATGAAAGGGAATACAACTCTTGTTCCTGTTACGGACGCGGCGGTGCTGTTTCCGCTTTATACAGCGTTTGCCGGAAAATACAGCGGTATGATTCTGCGTACCAAAGAGGATTTTCTGCGGAAAGCGACGGATTATGCTGCGGACGGCGGAAAATGTGCTGCATATATTAAGGATAACGAGATAAAAGGCTACGCTTTTTATTACAAAACAGAAACGGAGCTGACCTGCGTAGAAGCGGTTGCTGAGGAGTACGCCGCGTTAATGGAAGGGCTTCTCCGAGAAGCGGAGGGCCTGGCGTTTTCCGCAAAGCTGCCGCCCGAAACCAATGTTGCTTTTCCCTTTGCGAAAACCGAGAGAAAGCAGAAGGGTGTCATGGGGCTGTGCAATGCACCGGCGTTGCTGCATGCGTTGCAGCTTGAGATTCCGTATGCATTTCGCCTGACGGACACGGTTATTCCCGAAAATAACGGTGTGTTTGATTT
>JBNMGO010000169.1:0-3971 GCA_050872285.1 Anaerotignum sp. | reverse complement strand
TCGTTTCGACCGCCTTTGCGATGGTCTGCTCCGCATATTGCTGCATCACCACGTCCATCGTTGTCACCAGATTTTTCCCATCCACGGGCGGAATCCGTTCCTGCTCGCTGTCGACCTCATTCCCTCTGGAATCCGTCAGCGTGAGAATCTTCCCCTGCTCGCCTTCCAGAAGCTTGTCATATTTCGCCTCTAAGCCGATAATCCCTTGGTTATCCTTCCCGACAAAACCAATCACCTGCGCCGCCATGCTCGTGTAGGGGTACACACGCCGGACATCCTCGTCCACCTCTACCCCTGCATAATTCGCCTTGCGGATTGCCGCCGCCGTTTCGGTGTCCACCTTTGTCTTAATGCGTACCAGTGCAACCCTCTGCCTGATTTTCTCCAGAACCGCGTCATATTCCAAATCAAGCGCATCCGCCAGAAACTGCGCCGTTTTCTCCTTTTCCTTCACCTGCACGGGAATCACGCTCACGGCGTTTACCGTTTCCGTCAGGGCAATCCCTTCTCCGTTTCGGTCAAGAATTGCGCCGCGCTTCGGCGTAATCAGTCTGTCCCTCGTCTGCTGTTCATACGCCATCTCCTGCAATTTTTCCGCCCGAAAAAGCTCAATGAAAACCAGCCGCCCCGTCAGCAGAAGATACCCGAACATGGAACAGAACAGAAAAAGCAACAGCCGTTTTTTCGCCTTTATCGTCGGTTTCTCCATATAAAACACCCCTGTCTTTTCCCTCTACTGTTTATTGTATAGAAAAGACAGGGTGTCTATGCTTTTCTCTATTGCGTTGTTTGCTTCGGCTCCTCCGCCGTTTCATCTGAGGTTTCCTTCTTCGTCAGCGTGATATTCACCTCGCTGCCCTCCTCAACGGAAACGCCGTATTTCGGATCCTGCGCCGTTACGGTGCTATTCGTGGTCTCGCCCTCAAACGTCACCTCAAAGCCTGCATCCGAAAGCGTTTTCACCGCCTCGGTGTAGCTTTTCCCAACGACATTCGGCACCTTCGTCGTGCCGCTTTCTCCTTCCGCTCTGGTAACATACAGAATGACCTCGCTGCCGGTTTCCACCTTTGCGCCTGCCTTCGGCACCTGGTTCGTAATCGTGTTGCCCGTCCCGACAACCTTATACGTCAGCCCTCTGCCCTCCAGATCCAACGCAACATTATAGGTGCTGCTGCCTGTGTAATCGGGCATGGTTACGGTTGTTTTGCCGCTGTTGAGTGTTGCGGTTTCCTCTGTTGCCGCTGTCGGCTCCAGATTTTTATATTTGATGATGTTTTCCATAATCTGCTTTGTCATGGTTGCGGTTGTCTGCACGCCGTCCTCGTACCCTTCGGGTCTATGGATGACGCTGAACACCAGATACTGCGGATTTTCCGCAGGGAAATATGCCATGTGGGTCAGCGTCCAGTTCTTCTTATCGCGCTTGCCCTGCTCCGCCGTACCTGTTTTACAGCCGATGGAGTATCCGGGAATGGCGATTTTCTTACCCGTACCATGGTCAACCGTTGCCTTCAGTGCCGTGCGGATATAATCGGATGTTTTCTGAGAAATCACCTTACGCACAACCTCTGTTGTCTGTTCCTTCACCACAGAGCCGTCATCATCCACAATCTGCGAAACCACATAGGGCTTCACCAGATTGCCGCCGTTAATCAGCGCAGAAAAGGCAGTTGCCATCTGGATAGAGGTGCAGTTGAAGGTCTGCCCGAAGGAGCTTGTTGCCAGCTCAACGGGACGCAGTTCCGATTCCGCATGCAGAATCCCTTCCGCTTCGCCCGGCAGGTCAATGCCTGTTTTCTGCCCGAAGCCGAATTCCTTCTGATATTTATAGAATTTCTCCGCACCCAGCTTCTGTGCAATCTGAATCACGCCGGGGTTGCAGGACTGCGCCATGATTTCCTCAACGGAAAGCGTGCCGTGTCCGCTGTGCAGGTGACAGTTGATGTCCGTATCCACAACGGTCATTTTACCGCCGCAGTAGAAGGTGGAGTTCTTCGTAATCACGCCTTCCTCCAATGCCGCCGCTACCACAAGCGGCTTATAAATCGAACCGGGTTCGTAGGTATCGCTGACACAGAAATTTCTCCATGTGGTATTCAGATATTCACTCTTTTCTTCATCCGTCATGGCGTCCCAGGTTTCCTTGAAGGTTTCGTCCGTCTCCAATTCTGTCGGCTCATCGGGGTCATTCAGATCAAACGTGTCCGCAGAAGCCATCGCATAGATTTCCCCTGTATTCGGGTTCATCACGATTGCCGCCACGTTCTCGGAAGGCCATGTTTCCATGGTTTCCTTCACCGCCTGCTCGGCGTACTGCTGAATGTTGTAGTCCAGTGTTGTCACGATGGTATTGCCGTCCTGCGCCTCATAATCCTGATATGTCACCTTGTCCGCCCCCTGATACAGGATAAAGGAACGCCCGGGTATTCCCGTCATTTCGTCATTATAATAGCCCTCAAGCCCCCATGTGTTGTTGAAGCCAATCAGATGGCAGGCTAAGGTTTTCAGAGGATAGGAACGCTTACTGCTCTGCTCGAAATAAACGCCCAGCAGCTTCTTCTTTTCCAGTTCCTCTTTGACACTTCTCTCCACGCCCTTCACCAGATATTTCCAGTGGGTCGGCGTGTTGATTTTGCCCGTTTCCTGATTTTTTGTAATATGATATTCCAAATCCTCATAGTTCAGGTCAGGGAAATATTCGCAAAGGGTATCAAAGGTCTGCTTTGTTTTCTTGGCATCGTCCTCCTCCGCCAGCTGCAAAGGGTCTAATACCACGTTATAAACCGCTGTCGAAACGGCAAGCACCTGTTCATTTCTGTCCAGAATACTGCCGCGGTTCGCCGCATTGACCAGATCGTAGCGGTTAATCTGCTGATTCTTCGCCGCCGCTTCAAATTCCGCGCCATGCACAACCTTCCAATATAACACCCTGCCGAATAATACCGTCAGAATTACCATAAACACAAAAAGAATAAAAGCAAACTTTTGATTCGCTTTTATTCCTCTGGCCTTTCTTCTCATCTATCATCAATCCTTTTTAAAGAAATTTAAAATCTTATCCACAAAAGAGGTATCCGCCGCAGGTTCCTCTGTGTCATGCTGCACGGTGTAGCTCTGCTTGGGTACGTTGATATAAACCACCTGATAGGGCTGTGGTTCGCTCATGCCAAGCCGTTCCGTTGCCTCCTGCTTGATGTAGTCCATATCCAGCTGTTCGGTCAGCTCTGCTTCCAGAATGGCATTTGCGGATTTCAGATCCTCCAGATTGCTTTTTTCCTTTCTGAGAGAAACCTCCGCCTGATCCACCATAACGTGCATCCCCATAAACGCAATACAGCCGATAAACAGCACAAACGCAACGCCTACCATTTTCACAAAGGAAACCTTGTTTTCTCTTGCTTCTTCCTTTGCGACGCGCGCCGCTTCTCTGCGCCGTTCTTCTTCCTCCTCCCGCACACGGTAAGGGGTATAATCGGGCTGCAATTCATACGCCACATTGCCGTAGGTATAGTAGGAACCACTGCTGCGTTTTCTGTTCTTCTCGTCTCTTGCCGCCATCTTCTCCCCTCCTTTCTCGGGTTCTTTCAAATTCTATCAATCATGCGCTACCCCTTCCAGCACACGCAGCTTTGCGCTTCTGGAACGAGGGTTCACTTCTAATTCTTCCTTGCTTGGTAAAATGGGCTTTCTGGTAATCACCCTGCCCAGGGGCTTCTTGCCGCAGACGCATACAGGGAACTGCGGCGGACAGATGCAGGGATTTTCCTGCTTGCGGAAAGCCTCCTTCACGATTCTGTCCTCCAACGAATGGAAGGTGATAATGCAGAGCCTGCCGCCAACCGAAAGCCGTTCCGCCACATCATCAATCGCCTTTTGCAGCACATCCAGTTCGCCGTTTACCTCAATGCGAATCGCCTGGAAGGTACGCTTTGCCGGGTGAGGGCCATCCTTTCTTGCTCCCTTCGGCACCG
>JBNMGO010000150.1:0-4210 GCA_050872285.1 Anaerotignum sp. | reverse complement strand
CGCGCGCAGAATACTTCTGTGGTGTGCCACAATGGTAGACATGGAATTGTCGTTCTTTGCCTGCGCCATTCTGTAACGATACAGCTGGATTCTCAGGTTACGGAACATCTGAATCAGCTTATCATTTTCTGTTGCCTGGAAGATAACATCATGAAAATCCTCGTCAATATCCACAAAGCGTTCCACATCGTTTTCCGCAACTGCGCGTTCAAAATCCACTTCCATATTTTTTAACTGCTGTAAACATTCATTTGTCATCTTCTTGCACGCCAGAGAGGTTGCAAGACCTTCCAGAGCGCTTCTGATTTCCAGAATATTGATGATATCCTTTTCTGTCATATCCAGCACCTGTGCGCCCTTTCTGGGTACCAGCTCTACCAGATTTTCCAGTTCCAGCATACGCAGCGCCTCTCTGACAGGAGTACGGCTTACGCCAAGCTTTTCCGCAAGCTGATTTTCCATCAGTCTTTCCCCGGGAACCAGCTTGCCTGTCAGAATCGCATCCCTGAGTGTGTTAAATACGACATCTCGCAACGGTAAGTACTCATTTGTATTGATGTTGAATTTTGTTTCGGTCATTATTATGTTCTCCTCTCAGCTCTCTTCGTACCCGGTAGGTTCTTGTTGCCAAGCAATCCTTCAGGGCAAATTCCCGTTTCACCAGAGCCGCCGCCTTTCTTGCCTTTGCTCTGTCCGTAAACAGGGCAAACACCGTCGGGCCGCTGCCGCTCATGAGGGCACCCTCCGCCCCTAATTCCATCAAACGTGCTTTTATTTTTGCGATTTTTGGATGCAACCCAATGGTCACGGTTTCCAGAACATTGGAAAGCAGTTCTCCCATTTTTGCCACATCTTTCTCTTCCATGGCTTTGAGCATTGCCTGTGTATCGGGGTGCTGCTCGATTTCCTGCCAGCGCAGCTCTTTATAAACAGAAGCTGTGGAAACGCTGACGGGCAGCTTTGCCAATACCACATAGCAATCAGGACAAGGATGTGCGACGTTTGTCATGACCTCGCCGACTCCCTCGCACAGCACTGTGCCGCGGCGGATGCAGTAAGGGATATCGGAACCCAATCTGCCTGCCACTTCCTCAAGCTCTGCTTCGGAAAGCCCCAGACCAAACAAACGATTCATGCCCACCAGAACAGCCGCACAATCCGTGCTGCCGCCGGCAAGCCCTGCCGCAACGGGGATTCGTTTATCAATTTCGATAAACACGCCGCCCTTAATGCCAAAGCTTTCCCGCATCAGCTCCGCCGCCTTCCACGCCAGATTGCGCGCATCCGTCGGCAGCCAGGGCAGGTTGGTTTTCAGCTTAATGACGGGCTTTTCCAGCTTCTTCATATAGATGCCGTCATACAGTGCTACGGTCTGCATGATGGTTTCCAGAAGATGATAGCCGTCCTCCCTTTTGCCTGTCACGTCCAAGGTTAAATTGATTTTTGCTCTTGCCTTCAGTCGTATTTCTCTCACGGTGTAGCCTCCCGTTTTTTCTATACTGTATACATTTTTATTATGGATATTGTACACTACATAAAACAAACACGCAACCATCAACTTACACAAAAAAGAAAAAATTTGTCTAAAAAATGAACTTTCTTACAATTCCTTTAAAAAACACAGAAGATGAAACCCTTTTCCGTTTTTGTGCTATAATTAAGGAAAGAAAAAAATCCTTCCCAAAAGGGGGTATTGTTATGTGGACATTTTACGAAAAAAATAAGCAGACCATTCATGATATTGCCCTGCTGTTTGCGGCGGTGCTTGGCTGCTGTTTATTCTTCCGCTATCTTTTTCGGATCTTTCTGCCCTTCCTCATCGGGTGGCTGTTAAGCCTGCTTTTTAACCCTCTGGCAGACCGTTTGCAGAAATTCCATATTCCCCGCGGCATCAGCGCCTTAATCGGGATTCTGCTGCTGTTTGCGCTCTTGGGGCTGCTCGGCTTCTGGAGCGGGACAGGGCTGATTGCAAAGCTGAAGGAAATTTCCGAAAATCTGCCGCAGTATATCAACCTTGTAGAAACGGGGCTTGCACACTTCTGGGCGCAGTTTGATACCTTTACACAAAAGCTGCCAAAGGCATTGCAGGTCTTTTTCTCTAACCTGCAGACGGATTCCTCCGGCTTTCTGCTCTCGCTGATTCCTACGGGCAGCGCAACCGGCAAGCTTGGCGGCGTTTCCAGCTTTTTTATCGCGTTTTTCGTATCGCTGATTTCCGCCTATTTCTTCACGAAGGACAGAGATTTGATTCGCCAACAGTATGAAATTCACGTTGCGCCGCTGTTCGGGCTTTCCGTCCATACCACAAAGCAGGAATTGAAAGCTTCTGTCTGGGGCTACATCAAAACACAGGTGATTCTGATGGGTTTTGTTTTCATCGTCACCCTTATCGGGATGCTGGTGCTGCATTCGCCCCACCCGATTCTGCTGAGTGTGCTGATTGCCATCATTGATGCCCTGCCCTTCTTCGGCAGTGGGTTCATCCTCTGGCCCGGGGCAATTTTCTTCTTCACCAGAGGGAATACCTTCCTTGCCATCGGCTATCTGGCACTTTATGGTATCATCCAGATAATGCGGCAGATTTTACAGCCGAAAATCCTTGGCACGCAGATTGGGCTGCATCCCCTGCTGACGCTGTTTTCCATGTATTTCGGCTTTAAGTGCATCGGGGTGTTCGGGCTGATTTTAGGGCCTATCGTTGCGGTTGTGCTGAAGGCTCTCTTTCATGCAAGAAAGCAGAACAGAGAAGCTCTTTTATAAGTATAAAAAAAGGATAAATCTCAAAACTGGATTTATCCTTTTTGTTTGCTGTTTTTTATTCAATTTCTGTTGTCTGCAGCATGATATTGATGGCATCCAGCACTTCCTGCTTCTGGGCGTCCTCATAATAGGTGCCGCCGTAAATCACCAGATTGCCGTCCAGAATCCCATACACCACGATGGAATGGGAATCGGGGATGGCAAGAATCGTTTCTCTGCCGCCTGCCTGCTCCAGAGATTCCTCTGTCCAGAGCTCATTTTCAATCATCTTGTCGATAACCTCATCATTGAAGGTGAAGGAATTTTCCATATAGATGACGGGGTTGCCGTCAAAGCTGCGCAGTTCGCAGGTTTCAACCGTCAGAGAAGCATTCTTTTCCAGCTGTTCCAGTACCTGATTCATCAGGTCTTCATCCAGGGCTTTCTTTCTCTCCCCTGCAATCTGCACATTGATGGCAACGGGCTTATCTGTCCCGACAGTATCCTTTGTATACAGTGCCAGAGTGTTTACAACCTCGCCTTCCGTTGTCCATACATCCGCGTCATACTGATATTTCGCCGTGCCGTTTTCCGCTGTTGCCAGTTCCATTTTGCTGATATCCAGCGGCTCCATGGCAGGATATTCCGCCTTCGTTTCGGCAGCGTTGCCGCAGCCTGCCAATGCAAGAAGCATCAGCCCTGCCGCCAGAATTCGTTTCATTCTTTTCATAAATCGTTCTCCTTTGTCTTTTTTGGTAAATGCGTTATATAAAATTATACCACAGTTTCGGCGAAAAATGTACTATGAGATTCCAACCTTCACGCCCCAGAGCACCAGAAGATGCAGGGGATAGAACACATAGAAGAAATATCGGGGCAGCTTCTTGGAAAGCACCGCCACGCGCCATTTCCCATCCAGAAAGCCAAAGGAAAAGAGGGATAATATCTGAATCCAAGCCTTTGTTTTCAAGCCATACAGGATATTCAGCAGCAGCTGTCCGTAAAAGCAGAGGCTTTCCCGTTCTTCATAAAGTCCGAAGCAGAAAATCGTCCAGACACCGTACCAGCCATAGCTCATATCGGCAAAATAAGAGCCGACAAGCAGCACCGCAGAAATTGCCTTTTTCCCATTCCGCCAGAAATACAGCGCCGCCGCGCCCCATGCCAGCATGAATAAGGGGTTGCCCTGCGTGATGCCGAACAGAAGCATATAAATCGGCTGAGAAAGAACTGCCGTCAGCAGAATTCGCCCGAAATACCGCCAAAAGCTATGCGTATAGCGCACCCCTGCGGCAATGCCGAAGGCGAAAAGCGGAAACGAAAGCCGCCCGATGGCGCGAAAGCCGATGGCACTCGGAAAAAAGACCATGCCGATATGGTCAATCAGCATGGTCAGTGCCGCAATAAACTGTATGAATTGCCGCTGTTCCCTTCCCATCATTCCTGGAACATCGGTGTAGAGAGGTATCTG